>JAGQZL010000344.1 GCA_020434915.1 Allomuricauda sp.
GCCTCCAATTCGTCCTTGTTGGCAATTATATGATCAAGTGCTTCGGCCCCATCGGAAAACGTGCTTATCGACTTTACGGAAGGGATGCTTTTTAAAGTCACTTTCAATGTAAATTGGTAGATATCGTCATCATCTACCACAAAGACGCTTTTGTGGTTCATAGTCAATTATTTAGTTTGATGAAAAAGGATGTTCCAATATCCTCTTCGCTTTCGGCCCAAATGCTGCCGCCCATTGCATCCACTTGTGCCTTCGTTAAAAATAGTCCAACACCTTTGGCATCCTTGTTCCGATGGAACACTTTGTTGAACCCAAAAAGTTTGTGTCCATTTTTCTTTAAATTGATTCCCAGTCCGTTGTCCTTGAATTCAAGTACCGTTTTTCCATTTTCCAATTTGGAATGGATGAAAATCTCTGGGGTTCTATTTTCCGAACTATACTTCAGGGAGTTGCTTACCATATTCAGGAAAATACTCTCCAAATAGACTTTGTTGTACATTGCAAACGGAGCATCGGTAAAATTGTAGGTTATGTTTGCTCCCGATTTTAGTATTTGGGCAGCCAGCATTTCTTTCGTCTTTGAAAGTGTATCCTCAAACGAAATTTTTTCAATGGGGATTTGCTCTGCGTTTTTTATCATCAAAGACTCCACCAAGGTGTCCAAGGTCCAGGTAAGATGGTTGGTGACGGTCTCAATTTTGTCAATTAGCTCTTCCTTCATCCCTTCATCGTTCTCAGTCTTATAAAGGTGGAGTAGTGCACTCAGGTTACTTACGGGCGACCTTAAGTTGTGCGATGTTATGTGGTTGAACTCTGCAAGCTGTCGGTTTTGGGCCTTTAGTCTTTTTGAGGATTCTTTGAGACTCTTGTTGGTTTCCATAATTCTGTGTGCCGCCTGCTTTAGGGTGGTTATATCCCTAATGGCTATGGAAACAAGGAGGCCTTCTGGCGTTTCAAGAGGGCTCAGGGTTATCTGTACCGGAATCTGGAAGCCGGATTTGTTGTGTACGTAGAAATCCAGATTATCGGGAAGACCTGTGTGTTTGGGGTCTTTGAAAAAAGCGATTGCATAAAACTCCATGGTGTCCCAAAGTCGTTCAGGAACGAGTATGGACACATGTTTATCCTTAAGCTCGGAAGATGTGTACCCGAACATTTTTTCTGCTTGTTTGTTGATCAAGTGGATGGCGCCTTTTTGATCCACGATTACCATGGAGTCCGGGGCGGAATTCAAAAGTCCCCGGAACTTGATTTCGGACATGCGTTGTTCTGTAATGTCCTGGGTTATGCCTACCATTTTGATCACATTGCCTGCGCCATCCATAATCAGTTCGCCAAAAAGTTCAACGGTTCTAATGACTCCATTTTTGTGGATTATTCGGTGCATGAACTTTCTGAATCTTTTTTCGGATATGAATTCCTCTGCGTTGGCACGAAAGTTATCCCGATCATCAGGATGAATGGCGGCAACCACATTTTCAAAGCCTAACTGGGATCCAATTTCCAGGCCAAAAATCCGATACATATTGTCAGACCAGATAAGGTGGTCGTTTACAATGTCCCATTCCCAATAGCCTATTTGGGCCATTTCCTCCGCGAATGTCAATTGTTGGTTTTTCTGGACCAGCTCCTGTTCTTTGTTGACTTGATCTGTAATAACCTGACAAGTGCCGAACATTTCCACTGTTTTTCCATCATCATTTTTGACAATACCCATTGATTTGATGGTTTTCACCGTATCGTCCTTAAGCTGAATGCGGTATATAAGGTCATCATAGGTCCCACCTTTTAGTGCTTCCTTGATCTTGCGCTCCACATGTTTCCTGTCATCTAGATGTATATAGTTCAGATAGACTTCATAGGAAAGGGGGGCATTTTTTGAATGACCGTAGATTTCATAAAGGTTATCGGACCAAGTAAGTTCCCCGGTAATGGTACTCCAGTTCCAATTTCCAATTTTGGCCATCTTTTCAGCATTGTTGAGTTGCTGGTTTTTCTTGGCCAGTTCAAATTCTGTTTTTTTACGATCCGAAATGTCTACTAGGATGCCCACTATTTTAACACACGTTCCATTTTCAAATTCCGGATACCCTATTTTACGTACAAAGCGTTGATTTCCCTTGGCAGTTACCATTTCCACATCAAAATCATGCGGTTCCCCTTTGGCAATGGCATTTTCTATAGCCTGTCGGGCCTTGTTTCTGCATTCCCCCTCTTTGTAAAAATTAAGTCCAGATTCAAGGGTGGGCACGAAATCGTTAGGGACCTCAACAATTTTTTTGATGGTATCATTCCAAAATAGTTCTTTGGTGACCATATCAAGTTCGTACACGCCTATCTGTGCGGCATTGGCCGTATGGTTTAGTATTTGCTTGATTTTGATGTCCTCAATGTCCCTATGTTTCATTTCATGAAGGATTGATTACTTGGATTTGGGGAATGATTGGGTTCAGTCAGAAACCGGTTAGCTTCTGGTTTCCTAAAAAACTTAAAACTAAGATAGAAAAGATAGTAAATATATTGTGTGAAATTTATGACAGGAGTCAATTTTTCAGTAATCCCGCCCTTTCCAACAAGGCATCTATGTTGGGTTCACTCCCTCTAAACCGTTTGTAGAGATCCATTGGATTTTCCGTACCTCCCTTGGAAAGTACATGTTCCTTGAACTTTTGCG
>JAGQZL010000345.1 GCA_020434915.1 Allomuricauda sp.
TACAGGAACTGGCCCAAAAAAATAAAATATTCAAAACCTATATCGGGTTGGGATACCATGAAACATTGACTCCATCCGTCATCAAAAGGAATATCTTGGAAAACCCGGGATGGTATACCGCCTACACTCCGTATCAGGCAGAAATAGCCCAAGGGCGATTGGAGGCATTGCTCAACTTCCAGACCATGATCACCGATCTTACGGGAATGGAAATTGCCAACGCTTCCTTATTGGATGAAAGCACCGCAGCAGCAGAAGCCATGACCATGTTGCTCGATGTGAGGTCCAGACAACAAAAGAAGGATGATGCCGTTAAATTCTTCGTTTCCGAGGAAGTGCTTCCCCAAACATTGGACCTCCTAAAAACACGGGCTATACCTTTAGGTATAGAACTTGTAGTCGGCAATCATGAGACCTTTGATTTTTCATCAGATTTTTATGGTGCTCTGTTACAATACCCAGGCAAACATGGCCAGGTACATGACTACGCCCCTTTTGTGGAAAAAGCCAAAGAAAAAGAAATCAAAGTTGCCGTAGCGGCCGATATCTTGAGCTTGGTTTTATTGACACCTCCAGGCGAATGGGGGGTGGATGTAGTGGTTGGGACTACACAGCGATTCGGTATTCCCTTGGGATACGGTGGACCCCACGCAGCCTATTTTGCCACCAAGGAAGAATACAAGAGAAGTCTTCCCGGACGTATCATTGGGGTAACCAAGGATACGGACGGCAATCGTGCCTTGCGTATGGCGCTTCAAACACGCGAACAACACATCAAAAGGGACAAGGCCACCTCCAATATCTGTACCGCACAGGTATTGTTGGCCGTAATGGCCGGTATGTACGCAGTATACCACGGACCAAATGGATTGAAATACATTGCCCATAAAGTTCACAACACCTCCAGACTACTGGCAAAAGGGTTGGAATCCATTGGGTTGACACAAGTAAACTCTGCCTATTTTGACACTATCAAAGTCAAATTCAACAATATTGAAAAATTAAGGGAGGTCTGTGAAAGCAGAAGTATCAATCTAAACTACATTGATGGAGAAACAGTTTCCATTTCCCTAAACGAAGCTACTTCCGAAGAAGACCTGAAACTATTGCTTTCTTGTTTTATCGTTTCCCAAGAGACCAAAAAAGATTTTTCATTTGTAAGTGGTGTAGAAGCGGTAATCCCCGAAGCATTGCAACGAAAAAGTGCCTTTTTGGAGCATGAAGTCTTCAACTCCTATCACTCGGAGACGGAACTGATGCGTTACATCAAAAAATTGGAGCGCAAGGATTTGGCGTTGAACCACTCCATGATCTCTTTGGGCAGCTGCACCATGAAATTGAATGCAGCATCTGAAATGTTGCCGTTGAGCTGGCCTCATTGGGGAAACATCCATCCTTTTGTTCCTCTGGGACAAGCACAGGGCTATCAGGAAGTACTCCAATCCCTGGAAAACCAATTGAACATCATCACGGGATTTGCAGCAACCTCATTGCAACCCAATTCTGGCGCCCAAGGTGAGTATGCCGGACTGATGGTTATCCGGGCTTACCATGAATCACGAGGTGAGGGACATAGAAACATCTGTTTGATACCTGCCTCCGCACATGGCACAAATCCAGCATCTGCCGTAATGGCCGGAATGAAAGTGGTGGTGACCAAAACAGACGAACAAGGAAACATCGATATGGCCGATTTGGAAGAAAAAGCCCAACAGCATGCCGAAAACTTGGCAGCTTTAATGGTAACCTATCCTTCCACACACGGTGTTTTTGAATCCTCCATCAAGCAAATCACCAAGTTGATCCATGATAACGGTGGTCAGGTATACATGGATGGTGCCAACATGAACGCACAAGTTGGGTTGACCAACCCTGCTACCATCGGTGCTGATGTTTGTCACCTGAACCTGCATAAAACCTTTGCCATTCCACACGGTGGTGGTGGCCCAGGTGTTGGCCCCATTTGCGTGGCTGAACAGTTGAAACCGTTCTTGCCCTCCAACCCTGTTGTGCAAACCGGGGGAAGTGAAGCCATTACCGCCATTTCTGCCGCTCCATGGGGCAGTGCCTTGGTGTGTTTGATTTCATACGGGTATATTAAAATGTTGGGGGCTGAAGGTTTGACCAATGCGACCAAAGCAGCCATTTTAAACGCCAACTACATCAAAGACCGATTGAAAGGAAAGTTTGATGTGCTCTATACCGGTGAACGCGGTAGGGCGGCCCACGAAATGATCGTTGATTGCAGACCTTTCAAAGAAAATGGCATTGAAGTAACGGATATCGCCAAGCGATTGATGGACTATGGATTCCACGCACCAACAGTCAGTTTCCCTGTGGCTGGTACTTTGATGATCGAGCCCACCGAAAGTGAAAGCTTGGCCGAGCTCGATAAATTCTGCGATGCCATGCTGTCCATTCGTGCAGAAATTGATGAAGCTACTGCAGACGAACCCAACAACGTGTTAAAAAACGCGCCCCATACATTGGGCATGTTGACCAACGATTCGTGGGACTTCCCTTATTCCAGGGAAAAGGCTGCCTATCCATTGGCCTATGTGGCAGAAAACAAATTTTGGCCAAGCATCCGAAGAACCGATGAAGCATTTGGGGATCGTAATTTAATCTGCACCTGTGCACCCATCGAAGAGTATATGGA
>JAGQZL010000346.1 GCA_020434915.1 Allomuricauda sp.
TAAAATGCCTGGAAATCCGCTCAACGTCCGCATTGGTGAACAGAGGTCCCGTAGTCTTACAGCAATTGGCGCAGGTGAGGCAGTCCGTTCGTTCAAACTCGGCCTCGTGCAGTTCCTGCATAGTATAATCCAGGTCCTTGGGTGGGCGTTTTTTCAACTTTCCGAAAAACTTTTTGTTCTCCGTATGTTTTTCTTGGGCCCGTTGTGGCAATTCTTCCAAAATCTCATCCATACGCTACAAACATATCCATTTTAAACCTTTCTCTGCAATTAAAGTCCCACCTTTGCACAAAGGATCTCACCCATGGCAGACGTATTTGGAATGGCCTTGTTGGACTATCAGAAAGGCCAATATACCGAAGACATAAAGACCTTTTCATCTTTGGATGAGGAGGACAGTATTCCCGTTCCCTATCTGTTCCGTTCGTTCAAGGAAATGCCCAAGTTGGAGCAAAAAGCCTTGCAATTGGCCAAAGGAAAGGTGTTGGATGTGGGCTGTGGTGCCGGAAATCATGCATTGCACCTTCAAAACAAGGGGTTGGACGTAACCGCACTTGATACTTCCGAAGGTGCCATTACGGTCTGTAAAGAACGGAGCATTGAAAACACCGTGAAGACTGATATTCTGGATTTTAGCAACGAAACGTTTGATACCATCCTTCTACTCATGAACGGAATTGGGCTGGCCGGAAATTTGGACAACGTTGGCCCTTTTCTAAAGCATTTGGCTTCATTGCTACATCCCAACGGGCAAATTTTGTTGGATTCCAGTGACATCATCTATATGTTCGAGGAAGACGAAGATGGGGGGTATTGGATTCCGAACAATGGAAAATACTATGGTGAAGTCACTTTTACCATGGAGTATAAAGGAATCAAATCAGAGCCATTTGATTGGGTTTATTTGGATTTCAATACGCTGCAAAACGCCTGTTTGTACAATGGATTGGAGTGCGAGCTGCTATGTGAAGGGGAACATTACGACTATTTGGCCAGACTCACGTTAAAAAAGTAATAGATTTAGAAGTGGGACGTTCTATATTATATTTGCTATCTATGAAAAAGAAAATTGTACTGTACTCCCTTTGGGGATTTGTTCTGTTCTTGGGTTGCTCCAAGGACTCTGATGTCACCTCGACCAACTCAACCGGTGTTGACAAATCCGGCAACCTTTTAACCACAGGTGTATCTGCCAGTGACCTGCTCGGAAATGCCAATTTTGATAAGCTTTTGATAGAGATTGCCTATGTTGCTGGTTTTCAACCTTCCATTGAAGCCATGGCCAATTTTGAGAATTTCCTGCAAGAGCGCACTTTTAAGGAAAATATAGAATTCCGGTACAGATCATACTCCTCACCATTAAAGGAAACGCTGACCTTACAAGAAGTGGTAGATCTGGAAAGCGAAAATAGAACAGCCTACAATGAAGGGTCCACATTGGCATTGTACATCTATTTTTCGGATGCGGCTGCGGATACAGACAATGAAGAAGAGAACTTGGTAACCTTGGGTGCCGTTTATCGCAATACTTCCATGGTAATTTATGAACAAACGGTTCGTGATCTGGCCAATAATAGCAATACCATCCGGGTGGAAGATGTGGAAACCGCTACGTTACTGCATGAGATGGGCCACTTGTTTGGTTTGGTGGGATTGAGCAACACCCCAGTAAATGCCCATGAGGACCCCGATGCCGAAAACCATTGCAATGTTGCCGGTTGTTTGATGCGTGCCGAACTCCAGTTTGGGAGTTCCTTGCTTAAAATAATGCAGAACAATGCTGCCAAAGGGTCCGCCGTAATCCCTGATTTTGATGCGGAGTGCTTGTTGGACCTGCAGCAGTATGGGGGGCGATAATCTCTTTTTAAGGAATATTCAAGTACTTATGGGTCTGTAGCGACACCTTCCATTTGGGGTGCTGCATTACGTAGTCCACGATCAAGGGCACCATTTTATCGCGAACGCTCCATTCCGGTTGCAGGTACAGAATACAATTATCGCCTACCTGGGCCGCCTGCTCTTCGGCAAAGATGAAATCGTGCTTGTTGTACACGATCACTTTCAACTCATCTGCTTTTTTATAGATGTCGCCTACGGGAAGTTTGTTCTTTTTTGGGGAAAGACAAATCCAATCCCAGCTTCCCGTTAATGGGTAAGCTCCCGAAGTCTCAATATGGGTTTTCATGTCCTTGGCTTTCAACCCTTCGGTCAACGGGCCCATGTCCCACGTCAACGGTTCCCCCCCGGTGATCACAATGGTATCGGAATATTTTTCGGCGTTGGCAACGATGCTTTCAATAGCTGTTGGCGGATGCGTTTCCGCATTCCAGCTTTCCTTTACATCGCACCAATGGCAACCCACATCGCAACCGCCCACACGAATAAAATAAGCCGCGGTCCCCTTATGGAAACCTTCGCCCTGAATAGTGTAAAACTCCTCCATTAAAGGCAGCATAAAGACTTGATCTACCAACGCTAAAACATCTTCTTTTACCATGACACAAAGATAGAAAATACCCCGCTCTGGCACTACTAATTAAGAAAAAGATATTTTGGCAAGCGCTAATCCCTGCTTTTCGAATAAAATTGTAAATTAAACTTTTATAACTGCCCGAAGAATAGACCTAAGGTTTGCGTTTGTAAGAAGAGGATAAT
>JAGQZL010000347.1 GCA_020434915.1 Allomuricauda sp.
ATAGGGCGAACAGCTCACATAGTTCATACCAACCGTGTGGCAGAATCCCACGGAGCTTGGTTCCCCACCATGTTCCCCACAGATTCCCACTTTTAGACCTGGGTGGCTTTCACGACCTCTTTTGGTACCCATTTCCACCAGCTGGCCAACACCTTTTTGGTCCAACACCTCAAATGGATCGGCTTTAAGGATTCCTTTTTCGAGGTAGATGGGCAAGAATTTGCCTGAATCGTCCCTAGAATATCCAAAAGTCATCTGGGTAAGGTCATTGGTTCCGAAGGAGAAGAAATCTGCAATTTTTGCAATCTCATCGGCTACCAAGGTGGCCCTTGGGGTCTCGATCATGGTACCTACGGAATATTCCACGCTATCCTTGCGTCTTTTGAAAAGTTCCTCTGCGGTATGGTCAATGACTTCTTTTTGTTGCCTGAACTCCTCCACGGTTCCTACCAATGGCACCATGATTTCAGGTTTTGTGTTGATGCCTTCTTTTTTCAACTTTAAGGCAGCTTCCAAAATGGCCTGGGTCTGCATTTCGGTGATTTCGGGATAGGTATTCCCCAAACGGCAACCACGGTGACCCAACATAGGGTTGAACTCTTCTAGCTCGGCCACTTTACTTTTCACAGAGGCCAAGGAGATGTGAAGGTCATCGGCCAATTCTTTTTGGGTAGCCAATTGGTGGGGTACAAATTCGTGCAATGGGGGATCCAACAACCGTACGGTCACGGGATAGCCCTTCATAGCCCGGAAAATACCCTCAAAATCGCCACGCTGCATAGGAAGCAGTTCCTTTAGAGCTTGCTTACGACCTTTGATGGTATCTGCCAAGATCATTTCACGCATGGCCTTGATACGGTCTACCTCAAAGAACATATGCTCTGTTCGGGTAAGACCGATACCTTTGGCACCAAAATTACGGGCTATCTCGGCATCTTTTGGTGTATCGGCGTTGGTGCGTACTTCCAATTCCGCATAGGAATCGGACAGTTTCATCAACTCGGCAAATTCACCGCTCAATTCTGGCTCTTTGGTGGCCACTTTTCCTTCCAGGATATTACCTGTAGATCCATTGATGGAAATCCAGTCCCCTTCATGGTATTCGTGATCTCCAACTTTCAGGGTCCTTGTTTTGTAGTTGATTTTCAAGGCACCTGCACCGGACACACAGCATTTCCCGATACCCCTGGCAACAACGGCAGCGTGGGAGGTCATACCTCCACGGGCGGTAACAATACCCTTGGCTACGTTCATCCCTTCCACATCTTCAGGTGAGGTTTCTATACGTACCAAGATGCTGTTTTTGTATTTACTGGCCTCATCGGCAAAAAACACGATCTGGCCTGTTGCCGCTCCTGGGGAAGCTGGCAATCCTTGGGCAATTACATCGGCATCTGCCAAAGCATCTGGATCAAAAATAGGGTGTAAGAGTTCATTCAGTTTGTTGGGCTCTATGCGCATTAGGGCCTTTTTTTCATCAATCAAACCTTCTTTTAGCAAGTCCATGGCAATTTTTACCATGGCTGCACCGGTACGTTTTCCGTTACGGGTCTGTAAGATCCAAAGTTTACCTTGTTGAATGGTAAACTCCATATCCTGCATGTCTTGGTAATGAGTTTCCAGTTTGTTCTGATATTCGAACAATTCTTTATAAATCTTGGGCATCAACTCCTCAAGGGAAGGATAGTTTTCTTTGCGCTCTTCCTCAGAGATTTGTGCCAATTCTGCCCAACGTTGTGAACCCAATAGTGTAATCTGTTGTGGGGTACGTACACCGGCCACCACGTCTTCACCTTGTGCATTGATAAGGTATTCCCCGTTGAATTTGTTTTCACCTGTACCGGCATCCCTGGTAAAGCAAACCCCAGTTCCGGAATCATCACCCATATTACCAAAGACCATAGCCTGCACATTTACAGCAGTACCCCAATCTTCTGGATATCCGTGCATTTTTCGATAATAAATGGCCCTGTCACCGTTCCAGCTGTCAAATACAGCGGCAACGGCACCCCACAATTGGTCCCATGGGTTTGTTGGGAAGGGTTTTCCAGTTCTTTTTTTAACAATGTCCTTAAAGTCATACACCAAATCCTGGAGATCTTGGACAGTGAACTGGGTATCTTGCTCAATTCTGCGTTTGTCCTTCAAGTGGTCAATGATTTCCTCAAAGGGATCAAGGTCGTCTTTGGACTCTGGCTTAAGGCCCATGACCACACTGCTGTACATTTGGATGAACCTACGATAGGAATCCCATGCAAACCTTTCGTTCCCTGTCATTTTAATGACCCCTTTTACGGATTCTTCGTTCAGACCAAGGTTAAGTACGGTATCCATCATACCAGGCATGGAAACCCTTGCCCCGGAACGAACCGAAATCAATAGCGGATTTTCGTCATCGCCGAAGATGGCACCCATGGTTTCTTCAATTTTGGTAATGGCATTGCGAACCTCGGGCTCAATGCGCTCGATCACCGCATCCTTACCTTCTTGGTTGTATTGAGTACAGACCTCAGTGGTAATGGTAAAACCGGGGGGGACAGGTATTCCAATCCGACTCATTTCGGCCAGGTTGGCTCCTTTGCCACCTAGTAATTCCCTCAAGTCCCGACTTCCATCGGCTTTTTTGTTGCCAAAGGAATAGACACTGAGCT
>JAGQZL010000348.1 GCA_020434915.1 Allomuricauda sp.
AAGGCTACCTTCATGTTTCTACCCAAGGCCAATTCACCTTTTTCGGTAGCATATCCTTCACAAAGTACCTGGCCTTTTTTCACCTTGTCCCCTTTTCTTACTATAGGTTTCAAGTTGATGCTGGTACCTTGGTTAGTTTTTCTAAACTTCACCAATTCGTAGGTCTTGGAATCTTCTTCGAAGCTTACCAAACGCTCTTCCTCGGTTCTGTCATATTTAATGGTAATCTTTTGAGCATCCACATACTCCACAACACCATTTCCTTCGGCATTGATCAATACCCTTGAATCTGTGGCAACCTGTCTTTCAAGACCTGTACCTACGATTGGGGATTCTGGACGCAACAATGGAACGGCCTGACGCATCATGTTCGATCCCATCAAGGCACGGTTCGCATCATCATGCTCCAAGAACGGGATCAAGGATGCAGAAATGGATGCAATCTGATTTGGCGCAACGTCCGTATAGTTCACTTCCGCTGGGTCTACCACTGGGAAGTCACCTTCCTCACGGGCAATTACCTTATCCCTATCAATGGTTCCATCTTCTTTCAAAGGAATGTTTGCCTGGGCAATCTTCATTCCTTCTTCCTCCTCTGCACTCAAATAGCTGAACGCTTTGGTATCCACTACTCCATTTTCCACCTTACGGTAAGGAGTTTCCAAGAAGCCCATTGGGTTTACCTTGGCAAATACGGACAATGAAGAAATCAAACCAATGTTCGGACCTTCAGGTGTCTCAATAGGACATAATCTTCCGTAGTGGGTATAGTGAACGTCACGCACCTCGAAACCGGCTCTTTCACGGGAAAGACCACCTGGGCCCAATGCGGACAATCTTCTTTTGTGTGTAATCTCGGCCAACGGGTTGGTCTGGTCCATAAACTGGGACAACTGATTGGTTCCGAAGAACGAGTTGATCACAGAAGACAAAGTCTTTGCGTTGATCAAATCAATCGGAGTAAACACCTCATTGTCACGAACGTTCATACGCTCACGGATGGTTCTTGCCATACGGGCCAAACCTACTCCAAATTGCTGTGACAATTGTTCACCAACAGTTCTTACACGACGGTTGGACAAGTGGTCGATATCATCGATCTCCGCTTTGGAATTGATCAACTCGATCAAATACTTGATGATGGTGATGATATCCTCCTTGGTAAGGACTTCTTTGTCCATACCGATGTCCAAGCCCAATTTCTTGTTCATTCTGTAACGACCTACTTCACCCAAAGAGTAACGTTGATCGGAGAAGAACAATTTATCGATAATACCACGAGCGGTTTCCTCATCGGGCGGCTCGGCATTACGCAATTGTCTATAGATGTGCTCTACCGCTTCTTTTTCAGAGTTGGTAGGGTCTTTTTGCAAGGTATTGTGGATAATGGCATAATCCGACTGTGCATTGTTCTCCTTGTGAAGCAAAATGGTCTTCACATCGGCATCAATGATCTCATCTACATGCTCCTTTTCCAAAATGGTATCACGGTCCAATATAATCTCGTTACGTTCGATGGAAACCACTTCACCGGTATCCTCGTCCACGAAATCCTCATGCCATGTGTTCAACACCCTTGCGGCCAATTTGCGGCCCAATACTTTTTTAAGTCCGGCTTTGGAAACCTTTACTTCTTCGGATAGATCGAAGATTTCAAGGATATCCTTGTCCCTTTCAAAACCGATGGCTCGGAAAAGGGTGGTTACCGGTAATTTTTTCTTCCTATCAATGTAGGCGTACATTACGCCATTGATGTCGGTAGCAAATTCAATCCAAGATCCCTTGAAAGGAATTACCCTGGCAGAATACAATTTTGTACCGTTGGCGTGGAAAGATTGTCCAAAGAAAACCCCTGGAGATCTATGCAACTGGGAAACCACAACCCTCTCGGCACCATTGATCACAAAGGTTCCACTTGGGGTCATGTAAGGTATGGTACCCAAATACACATCCTGTACGATGGTCTCGAAATCTTCGTGCTCAGGATCGGTACAATATAATTTTAAACGCGCCTTTAGAGGAACGCTGTAGGTAAGTCCACGCTCAATACACTCTTGGATGGTATATCTAGGTGGATCTATGAAATAATCCAAAAACTCAAGTACAAACTGGTTTCTGGTATCAGTAATTGGAAAATTCTCCATGAAGGTGTTGTAGAGACCTTCGTTCCCTCTTTCGTCAGATTTGGTTTCAAGCTGGAAAAAGTCTTGAAATGATTTGATCTGAATGTCCAAGAAATCCGGGTATTCCGGTATGTTCTTAGCGGATGCGAAATTAACTCTTTCAATAGTGTTTGTGAACATCTATGGACAAATTTTGAACGTGAATACTATTCGGGTCGGTGTACGGCTTTATACACTCCTTATTAAAATAGGCTAAGGTCTAACCATAAAATGGAAAGACCTTAACCAAATTTGTATGGGAAAAGCTATTATTTAAGCTCAACTTCTGCTCCTGCTTCTTCCAATGATTTTTTGATGCCTTCGGCTTCGTCTTTGGAAATACCTTCCTTAACAGCTTTAGGTGCGCTGTCAACGATGTCTTTAGCTTCTTTCAATCCAAGACCGGTCAATTCCTTAACCAATTTAACTACTGCCAATTTAGAGGCACCAGCTGCTTTAAGGATTACATCAAACTCAGT
>JAGQZL010000349.1 GCA_020434915.1 Allomuricauda sp.
CAAACGGAACCAAAGAATGCCATCATCAAACAATATGAAAAGCTCTTTGCTATGGATGGCATCGAATTTTCCATCACGGAACAAGCTTTGGATTATATTGTGGAAAAGGCTGTGGAATACAAATTAGGTGCTCGTGGGCTACGCTCATTGTGCGAAGCCATTTTCACGGACGCCATGTTTGAACTGCCCAGTTCAGATGAAACGGAATTCAAGGTAAACAAGGCCTACGCTGAGAAGAAACTCTCCTATGAGACCATCAAAAAACTGAAAGTAGTCTCTTAATTTGCTTTGTTAAACCATTTTTTTGGTGACCTGTTGCAATAGGTCCAGGCAAACATCCGATATAATTTTCTCATCGGAATATAAGGTGTGTCCAAAATTGGTCACAACATTAAGGTCCACTCCTACCTGCTTGGCCCATTTTAAACTTGGTTTGAATTCATCACATTCCCCATAGATCAACTTTAGGGGTATTTCTGGACGCTGCTCCTCCAACCTAATGCGGGTAGCGGAAATGGCCGTCAACGATTTCATGGGCAATCCTTTTAAAGCCGCCTTATAGGCAATGGTACCACCTGTACTGAAAGCCAAATAATGGGCAGGGGCCGATTCTTTCTTCAATAAATTGGAGACTGCGGCATCAATACCACCGTCCACAAACGCCTTGTGAATGTTTTCCTCAGAAGATATGGGAACATCTATATCTCCCAACTGCTGACAATCATGAAAAATGATATCATAATATTGCTGGAGGTATCCAAAATAAGAAGCAATCCAAAGTCCTTTTTTAGCCCCCCACATATCTGAGAGGACAACAAGCTTTTCTGCCATGATCGAATGGTTTTGTGTTTATTTCAAGATTTGAATGGGGAAGTTCTCCAATTAACGAAGATTAACCGCTTTTATTTGTTCAAAGTAAAAATTTGTACGACGAAAGGTAAAGTATAACGAAAACGTTTTCGTAAAATGGCCAAAATATGGGAATTCGCAATTAGTCCTTCAACACAGTACCATGTTTTCCAAGGATTCTTCAAAATCTTGTCCCAAATGAAATGCCGCCCCAAGGCAACAGATCAAGAGGGTCATTGTTGTCAAAAAAGATAGGATTGAACGTTATCTTGAAAAAACTTTTCCTCTTTGTGGAATATTTGCGGTAACCGATTGCTGGGAGAAAAAAGCCACCTGGTTCATTATCCTCCCATCCTGTGAGCAATAGAGTGTAAGTCATCCCCAATTCCAAATAATTGCCTTTGTTCAGATCTTGCAAATAATACATGCCCAAAGGTGCACTGAGGCCGGCATACCAACCCGTATAAAATCCCAATCCGGCGCGGAGGTTCAAATGGGATTCCTGGAAAAATTGTCGTTCATAATTAACCGAAATAATGGGGCCAGCACCCCCCAATTCGGCATAGACAAGATTTTCCTGTGCCGACAAGCACGTTCCAAAAACAAGGAAACCAATAATGATAATTCTTTTCATGTCCAGTGTATTTTTGATTACTGAACACAAGCTAACACCATCATCATACAGGAATGTCCAACATTATCCATGGTGGATATATCAGGACAACCTCAAAGTCTATCTTTTCTGTAGCTCAAAGGGGACTCCCCCGCTATTTTTTTAAAGGAGGCATAAAACGCCGATTTCGAGTTGAATCCACATTCCAACCCTACAGAAACTATGGTATAATGATCGTATTCCGGATTTTGCAATATCTCCTTGGCTGCCCCAACCCGCATCCTGTTTATATAATCCGAGAAATTGTCCCCCGCATGATCATTGATGGTTTTGGAGAGCTTACTAGTCCCCATTTGCAACTCGTCTGCCAAGCCATTCAAACTCAACAGCGGGTCCAGATATCTTTCATGGGACCGAATATATTGGTCCACGGATTCAAAATCGCTTCTATACTTGGTTTCCAAATCCAAGTTACCGGACGCTTTGCCCGTGGACGCATTCTTTGCCAAATGAGCCCGTAATCCAATCCTATCCTTTAATACCACATATTGGAAGAACCCTTGATACCCTACCCAGTAGATGAGAACCGAAGAGAAAAAACGAAGGGGGTAGTAACTGTAAAACGGATTTTGTTCAACCGCCATGGTATTTACGATGACCGCAAAAAACCAGAAAAGGAACACCGCTCCACCCAACCTTAAAAACCATTTGATCCAATTTAAGTTGTCCATTTTCAAGATTTCAGGATACAGGCTCTGATACTTGAACACCAGTTTAATCGATTTTATATAAAGGAATATGGAGTAGGTCAATGCAATAATATCTTCGAACAGGTCATAATTCCTCATCAGGGATTCGGGCATGGCATTGGCCTTGACCAAATAAATGGCCACCAACCTTGCCACAATGGCCACCACAAACAAGGCTAACGACAATCTTACAAAAGGCCATCGTTTTCTTTCAATTTGGAGATAGTAGACCAAAAAGGCGTAGAATGAAGGAACAATGAGCAAGTACCATGGAAAAATGAAATAGCCCCCTAGAAAATCCTTGTACACCAATTGCTTTTGTATCAACCACGTCTGAAAATTGTTCAGGGACAGAAACAGTACAAACAAATTCAAGAAGATAACTTGTAGCTCCACCTTTCTGCGCAGCAAAAAAGTCCCTA
>JAGQZL010000034.1 GCA_020434915.1 Allomuricauda sp.
CAATTTGGTGGCAATTAGCTTGTGGTCTTTGATGCAGGGCGGACAGTTGATGAACCAAAAATCAAGGAGTTGGGTTTTGGATTTTTCTTTCTCTATTTTGGTTGGTTTGTCTTCTAAGTTTGCAAGTGTGTAGTCTGAAGTGTTTAAAGAGCTTACATTCAGAATGTTGGCTATTTTCCCGTGAATGCTTATAAAATGGTTTTTTAAAGAATCATTTTGAGGTTCAAGCAGGTCAAACAGCACTCTTATTTTGTCTTTTTTATTTTGATTTCTGTAGATAAATGCATTGGAGATTGCCAAAGAAATAGGGCTTGTGATATTTTTCCCGATATGATCAATTAGAAATTCATCAATGGTGGTACTATCAGCTTTATTTTGGATGAGTTCACGGTATTTTTTTGAATAATTGACGGCCTCATAATACAAATCGGAATTCAATACAGTGTCAATTTCGAACTTTTCAATGATGGTCCCACGAATTATGACAGGGCCACCATCCAACCAGATCTGATTGGAAAGAACACCATTTTCCGTAAAGAAATTGATATTGTACAAATCATCCAATGTTGTGTCAAAGTCAACTTTGATGGTGTCGGCATAGGGTACGAAGAAACTTTCTGTTTGTCCTATGTTGGAAATCCAGACACTATCCACTTTTTTGTCCGTTTGTATGATAAGGTTAACGTCGGCCAATTCACTTTGCTTGGATTGTTTTTCAGAATTACATGCAAAGAAAAGAGCACAAATAAGTAGTAGGACTGTCGGTTTCATAATGGTTAGGTGTTTGGAAGTCAAGTTCGAGAAATTAGTTGGTACATACAAGGCCAATTGTACAAACACCTAAATGAAATTGAAATATTGGGACAAAACCTACCACTGGTATGTATGGTAGTTCCCGATAGTTTGGTGGGCCGGATTCTTAACTACGAACAAAAATGAAGTGGATAGAGCACGACTCAAAATCCCCATCATTGTCAAAGTCGTATTCCCCGGAATCGGTACCCCCGTTAAAGGTCAGGGTAGTTCCGTCGTACGTATGGCCGTAGGTATCCCAATCATTGGGTTCGTCGTCCCAAACAATGGCAAAATAGTAGCTTCCTTGCCACTCTTCCCAGAATAGTTCCCCACTCACCGTATAAGCACTTCGGCCCACAGGATTGATGGTCAATGTAAACCGGCCGCTCGATTGTACGATCATGCTAACGGTACCCCCGTCCTCAACCACATCTACAGATGTGGTATTTACACTGAATTGGGCTTTGGTAGCCTCCCAGTTTCCACTCAACTCACTGATGGCGAACGGACCATCCTTGGTCAATCCATCATCGTCATCATCTTTGTTACAGCCGAAATTCAGGGAGACCAATGCAATCAAAAAAATATAGCAAAACTTTTTCATGGCATTTAGTTTTTAAAAGATGGGTGCATGCCCAGCTTTTTGTTTTTCAACTTAAATTATGCTGATTGCCAAGGATATGCAATGATATGGGTCAGGTTATTGTGTTTACTGATTTAAAATAGGAATTGGAAGATTTTTCTGTGGTGCAGTGGTTTTGGGATTGCACTTATCGGTTAGCTAAACATCATTTCAATGATTTTTAGCGTACGATACCTGCCTATTGACAGACAGGAGTGAAGTTAGTATTTTTCGGGTTAAAATTCCACTGCCTTTGGACGGATACCCTATGTGAATTGATGGATGTTACCGCTTACCGATACGCATCATTCAACCCAATTCTTTTTTCAATCATAGGCAAGATTTTCTCCAGTCGTTTTAACTTGGTTTTTTCCTGTTTGGCCTCCGCGATGTGTTCGCAAAACTCTTTTTGTTTGTAAGGAGTAAATTGGTCGTAGGCTGCTTTTAAGGTGGGGTTTTTGTCCAACTCTACTTGGAGCAACTCGGGGATGTGTACTTTTTTGGTCTTTTCGGCTTTTACTTCAAGACCCTTTTCTTGGTTGGCCAAGGACTCCAGCATATAGGCCAATACCTCTTTTTCGTCAATGTCATCCACCGAATTGAATTTCCAGTGGCGCATGCCCTTGGTCTTCCCTTCCTGGGCATTTTCCAATACGTTTTTGGGATCTTTCAAAAACACCCCGTTTGGGAACCACACTCCAAAATGGTTTTTGAATTTACAGACGCCGAACACATTCTTTCCATTTAGGGTGTACACCGGGAATTGCCATTTAAAATCCTCCTGAGCTCCCGATTGTAGTGCCAATTCCCGCAATTGGGCGATGCCATCCCTAAAGGGATGCTCCTTTTCATAATACGCATTCAGTTTTTCGGATTTTTCCATGTCATTGGATTTGGCTTGCTGTAAGTTCGCAAATTTTTACGATAACCTTTACAGCTTTCTCCATACTTTCCAAAGGGACATATTCGTATTTACCATGAAAATTGTGGCCGCCCGCAAAAATATTGGGACAAGGCAGTCCCATAAAGCTCAACTGGGAACCATCGGTACCGCCGCGAATAGGTTTAATGATGGGTTCAATTCCCAACGACTCCATGGCCTCCTCGGCAATTTCCACAATATGGAACACAGGCTCCACTTTTTCTCGCATGTTGTGGTATTGATCTTCAATCTCAGCTACCACAAAATCACCATGCTTTTGGTTGAGTTTGGCTACTATCTCAGTGATCAACGTTTTTCGGGCCTCAAAATGCACCGCATCATGGTCGCGAATAATGAGCTCAATTTCGGCTTTCTCAATTTCCCCCTTTATCTTGTGTACATGGAAAAAACCTTCAATACCTGAAGTGTGTTCCGGAACCTCCCGGGGAGGTAGCAAGCCTAAAAATTCGTGGGCAATGCCAATGGCGTTGACCATTTTATTCTTTGCGTACCCAGGATGAACACTTTTTCCGGTTATTTTTATGGTTGCCTTGGCCGCATTGAAGTTTTCGAACTCCAGTTCGCCCACTTGGCTACCATCCATGGTATAGGCCCAATCCGCTCCGAATTTTTCCACATCAAACTTATGGGCGCCCCTGCCTATTTCCTCATCGGGGGTAAAGGCAACCCGAATTTTACCGTGTTTGATCTCAGGATGTTGGATCAGGTATTCCATGGCAGTGATGATCTCGGCAATACCTGCTTTGTCATCGGCACCCAATAAAGTAGTCCCGTCCGTGGTGATCAGTGTCTGCCCTTCGTATTGCAATAGGTCTTCAAAATAATCGGGAGAAAGTACAATACCCTTGTTTTTGTTGAGTACGATGTCCTTGCCATCATAATTTTCGATGATCTGAGGCTTCACATTTTTACCCGAAAAATCTGGCGAAGTATCAAAATGGGAAATAAAACCGATGGTCGGCACCTTTTTGTCCATATTGCTGGGCAGGGTGGCCATAATGTAGGCATTCGCATCAATGGAAACCTCCTGCATACCGATTTGGTGCAGTTCCATCACCAGTTTTTTGGCCAAATCCCATTGTTTTTCCGTGCTGGGGGTGGTTTTGGAATAAGGATCGCTCTGGGTATCGGTGGTCACATATTCCAAAAATCGGGGTAGCAATTTTTCCATGTTCAGGTTTTTTTCAAAAATAAGGCTTAATCGTTCGAATCGATACAGTCGATTGCCTTAAAAAAACTATCTTTCGAGGACTTAATCTAACCTCCATTGAAAGGAATCGTTTTTTTTCTCTTCTTGTTTTCAAGTTTTTGGGGATTCGCCCAGATGGACTGTGTTTTGGGAGTGGGTGGCCGAGATGATGAGACCATCACCAAGGTCTTTGAACTAACCGAAGAGCAGCAGGAAAGCCTCAAGAGCTGGAGTGCCGAACTCAAGGTACGGAACGAGCATTTGGAAGACAGGGCCAAATACTTGATGAAAAAACACGAAGAGAGTTCCCCGGAAGTTTTGGTGACCATATCCCAAGAATATAAAAAATTGGTGGACAGCATGCGACAGAATATCCGGATGATGGACAAACGGTTGCTCACTATTTTCAATGATGTACAATACGACCGATACATGAAACTTTGCAACCAAATGTCACTTCGACCAATCTACATTAGCAGGTCAGTTGACGAAAATTGACCAAATTGTAATGAACTGGTTGAAGAGTTTTTATTTTTGTCCAAAATTGTCTTGATGTACAAATTTCTTATCCGCCCAATCCTTTTTTTGTTCGACCCCGAAACTGCCCACCACTTTTCTTTTTGGGCCATTAAGACATGCTCCCGACTGAGGTTGAATACCATTTTTAGAAGTGTTTTTTCCCAAAATGACCCAAAACTTGAAAAAGAGGTGTTTGGGATCAAGTTTAAAAATCCAGTAGGCCTCGCAGCTGGTTTTGACAAGGATGCGAAACTCTACAACGAGTTTTCAGATTTCGGTTTCGGATTTGTGGAAATTGGTACAGTGACCCCAAAACCACAACCAGGGAATCCAAAAAAAAGGTTGTTCCGTTTGGTGGACGATAAGGCGATCATCAACCGCATGGGCTTTAACAACAAAGGTGTTTTTGAGGCAGTGGAGCAGTTGAAGAAAGAACACAGGGTCATTGTAGGAGGTAACATCGGTAAGAACAAGGTAACCCCAAATGAGGATGCCATTAAAGATTACCTGATCTGCTTTGAGGCCTTGTTTGAGCATGTAGATTATTTTGTGGTGAACGTGAGTTCTCCAAATACGCCCGGACTTCGAGAGTTACAGGACAAGGAACCATTGACCAAACTCCTCAAGAAATTAAAGAGCCAGAACAGTAAACAGGCCAAAAATCTTCAAGCCAAGGAAAAGCCCATTTTGTTAAAGATAGCGCCTGATTTGACGGATGATCAATTGTTGGATATCATTGAGATAGTAAAAAGCTCCAAAATTGACGGGGTAATTGCTACCAATACCACCATTGAACGAAAAGATTTGAAATCCCACTTGATCCTCACAGAGGAAAAAGGGGGACTGAGTGGCAAACCTTTGACCCATAGAAGCACTGAGGTCATTCGGTTTTTGGCAGAGAAGAGCAATAAGGCATTTCCCATTATTGGGGTGGGGGGTATCCATACTGCAGAAGATGCTTTGGAAAAATTGGATGCCGGGGCCGATTTGATCCAATTGTATACGGGTTTTATCTACGAGGGGCCTGGTTTGATCAAAAAAATCAACAAGGCTATTCTGGAGCGTTTGACCTAAAGCTATGCAAAGCCTATTCTTTTTTGCCAACGAGACCATACATTATCCCATTTTGATCGGGTTTGTGGTATCGTCCTTGGCATTGGCCCTATCACCGGGACCCGACAACATTTTTGTATTGACACAAAGTGTTGCCAATGGGGTCAAGTCGGGATTGGCAACTGTATTGGGACTGGTTAGCGGATGTTTGGTCCATACTACCTTGCTGGCTTTTGGGGTATCGGAAATCATTAAGCGGAGCGATTCGATTTTTTTTGCCATCAAACTTTTTGGGGCGGCTTACCTGTTGTATCTGGCCTATAAAGTGTTACGAAGTGATGCTTCCATCCTTTTGAATAAAGAAAAAAGCCCGGCCAAGTCCCCAATGAAGTTATTTTGGACAGGTTTTACCATGAATGTACTCAATCCCAAGGTGACGATTTTTTTCTTGGCATTTTTTCCAGGTTTTTTGTTCAGCGATACCCTGAACACAGTCCTACAGTTTTATATTTTGGGACTTCTTTTTATGCTATCTGCGTTTCTTGTGTTTGGAACAATTGCCGTGCTTGCCGGGAATATTTCCAAGTATCTCACTGGCCATTCCAAAGCTGGACACTATCTTAAATGGTTGCAGATCATCGTTTTTGTGGGTATTGCCATCTATCTCATTGTATCGGATAAATAGTGCTATTTTTACCATGTTTTTATGGCAAAAATCAAACTTATCGAATGTCCTAGGGACGCCATGCAGGGTATAAAGACCTTCATCCCAACGGATGAAAAGGTCAAGTACATCCAATCCTTGTTGGGCTGTGGTTTTGATACCATTGATTTTGGCAGTTTTGTGTCGCCCAAGGCCATTCCCCAGATGCAGGATACAGCAGAAGTGTTGGCCAAATTGGACCTCTCAAGGACCAAGAGCAAGTTGTTGGCCATCGTTGCCAATGTGAGGGGGGCAGAGGATGCCTGCAAGCATGGGGCCATCGATTATTTGGGTTTTCCTTTCTCTATTTCCGAAAACTTTCAGATGCGGAACACGCATAAGACCATTGCACAGTCCGTGGAGACCTTAAAAGGAATTTTGGAACTGGCCCATGCCCATGACAAGCAAGTGGTGACGTATATTTCCATGGGTTTTGGAAATCCGTATGGTGATCCATGGGATGTGGATATTGTAGGGGAGTGGACGGAAAAGTTATCGAACATGGGAACCAAGATTTTGTCGCTATCAGATACCATCGGCAGTTCCACGCCAGAGGTTATTGACTACTTATTTTCCAATTTGATTCCCAAATACCCCGATATTGAATTTGGGGCCCATCTGCACACCACCCCAACCAAATGGCATGAAAAAGTGGAGGCCGCTTATAAGGCGGGTTGCAGACGTTTTGATGGTGCAGTGCAGGGTTTTGGAGGTTGTCCTATGGCCAAGGATGAGCTGACAGGCAACATGCCCACTGAAAAGATGCTTTCCTATTTTACGGCAGAAAAAGCGGATACCGGCGTCAACTGGATGGTATTTGAGGCCGCTTTCAACAAAGCCACCGAACTTTTTTCAGTCTACCATTGATTTTAGGTTTTTTAGGCACACCAAATGTTAAACTTTTAAATTTATTTGAACTAAGTCTAAATAAATTTGGTTGGGATGTGAAGTAAAAATAAATTTGCCGCGCATTTTATAGAAACTATCATGAGGCAATCACTTTTATTTTTATCACTTCTATTTTCAACACTGGTATTTGCACAAACCCAGACAGATTCCATTCAATTGGATCCCCAAAAACAAATCAACGCCGCCCAACGCTTGTTGTCGGGGAATTATGGTTCCGCGGTTACGGTGGGGGCTTATGGCGAAATGCTGTACAATCAACCTGAAGGACAGAATGGGGAATTGGATGTGCAACGCTTGGTGGTGCTTTTTGGTTATCGATTTGATGATCGTACCCAGTTTGTAACGGAGATTGAGTTTGAGCACGTGGAAGAAGTTTTCGTGGAACAGGCCTTTGTGAATTATAATGCAGCTCCAAATTTCAATATCCGTGGTGGATTGATGCTGGTTCCGATGGGTATTATCAACGAATTTCATGAGCCAACCACCTTTAACGGTACGGAGCGTCCAGGGTTGGACAATTCGATTGTTCCCACCACATGGAGGGAATTGGGGGTAGGGGTTACCGGAAGGTTCAACTCCATCTCTCTTGGGTATCAAGCATACCTTTTCAATGGTTTTAAATCGACCCAGGCGGATGGTGAAGGAGGCGTGGAAGGGATGCTGAGTGGCTCCAGTGGACTTCGTGGAGGAAGACAAAAAGGGATTCAATCCACCATTGACAGCCCTAATCTTTCAACTAAGTTGGACTATTATGGTATTCCAGGATTGCGTCTTGGTTTTTCAACCTATTTTGGTCGTACGCAGGCAGAGGATGATGTAGAAGAGTTGGACGGTGCCGATATTGGCATTGCCATGTTGGGGTTGGATGCACGTTATGCCTATCAAAACTTCACTGCAAGGGGACAGTTCATCCACGCATCACTTTCCGATACTGAAACGTACAACGACTTAACCGGTAGTAATTTGGGCAGTGCGCTGCAAGGTTGGTACCTAGAGGGCGCCTATAACCTATTGCCCATGGGAAAAAGGCAAAAACTATTTGCTTTTGCACGTTACGAAGCCTATAACACCCACGCCAGTACAGCGGGAGATTTGGCCGAGAATGAGGCTTATGACAGAACGGATGTAACAACCGGATTGACGTATCACATAGCCCCGGGAGTGGTGGTAAAAGGCGACTATCAATTTAGGAGCAATGCATCGGATACCAGTGACGTGAGCGATAGATTGAACTTTGGCATCGGGGTTTGGTTTTAATGATGCCATCCGTACATTATTATTAATGAGTCTAAATTAATATATTTGAAGGATGAAATCGGTTAGAACATATGGTCTTATACTGCTCATGTTCGCACTTTTTGGATTCAACGAGCCAAATGGTTTGAGCAAAAGAGCATTGAAAGAGGTGGAGAAAACCTTTGCCATGGCTGATTTTACCTTGGAACCCATCACGGTGACTGATGAAACCAATGCACTGTTACCTTCCATAATTACAGGGAACAACCTGTTTTTGGTTCAAGGAAAGGGTTCTGTTCTAGGCTATGTTTTTGTGGACCAAGCCCCTAGCAAAACTGCAAAATTTGATTATTTGGTGGTTTTTGATGGTAATTTGAAGGTTATCAATACCAAAGTATTGGTCTACCGTGAGGAATATGGAGGGGAGATTGGAAGCAAGAGGTGGTTGAAACAGTTTATTGGCAAGTCAGGCTCTGACAGGGTAAAGGCGGGTGAAAACATTGATGTAATATCAGGTGCCACTATCTCCGTAAATTCCATGACATTGGCGATGGATAAACTGCTACAAACGATTCAAATTCTTAAGGAAAAAGACCAAATTTGATGGAATATAACGGTTTGCTCGGTACCTTCCCCAAAGAGATAAGGTTCTTTATAGCCACTTTTGTGGTCATTCTTTCTATCGGATATTTCACTGGCTTGCTCTTCATTAAGGAGACTGATTCCACCAGTCCGGCTGGCATAGAGGAGAATTATCTGGGAAATGAAGAAAATGAGGAGGCGGAAGTGATGAAGTTCAAAAAAGGGAATAGGGAAATGCTGACCATCACCCATACCCACATTCTTTCCATGTCCTTTATTTTCTTTTTGCTTGGCGGGTTGGTATGGTTGACCAAGGCACCCAAAAAATGGAAGCTCTTCTTGACCATTGAGCCCTTTCTTTCCGTCATCTTGACCTTTGGTGGTATATATTTCATGTGGTCAGGGATAGCGTGGCTCAAATACATCGTTATCTTCTCCGGTATTTTGATGACACTGACCTTTACTCTTTCAGCCGGATTGGTACTGTGGCAGTGTATAAGACCATCGGTATCCTCCTCCTAATTTTCGCTAGTGATGCATTGGCCTTATCACATTTTGATAAAATACTTCTATTTCAAACGTTGGAAATGGACTATTTCAACTTAAGGATGGAAACACAGAAAATAGTGGTATATTTGCACGCAATTAATCCGTAATTGCAATGGAAGCCCACCTAAACAAAATTGTTGGCGAAGGACTGACGTATGATGATGTTCTTTTAGTGCCCGCATATTCCGAAGTACTTCCCAGAGAAGTAAATATCCAATCAAAGTTTACCAAAAACATCACCATCAATGTGCCCATTGTATCTGCTGCGATGGATACAGTGACCGAATCCCGGATGGCCATTGCCATGGCCCGTGAAGGAGGTATCGGTGTATTGCACAAGAACATGACCATTGACCAACAGGCTCTTAAGGTCAGAAAGGTAAAACGTGCCGAGAGTGGTATGATCATGGATCCTGTGACCCTTCCTTTGGAATCAACGGTTCGTGACGCCAAGGCTAGCATGAAAGAGCATAGTATTGGGGGAATTCCCATTGTAGATGCCAACAAGAAACTGATCGGGATTGTTACCAATCGTGACCTTCGGTTTGAAAAGAATGAAGATCGACCCATCGCGGAGGTCATGACTTCAGAAAATCTGGTTACTGTGGGTGAAGGAACCTCACTGGAACAGGCCGAAGTGATCTTACAGGAAAACAAAATTGAGAAACTACCTGTGGTCAATGATAAGGAAGAGCTTATTGGATTGATAACATTTAGGGATATTACCAAGTTGACCCAAAAACCCATTGCCAACAAAGACCAGTACGGGCGTTTACGTGTTGCTGCCGCCATTGGGGTCACCGCAGATGCCGTAGAGCGTGCCGGTGCCTTGGTAAAAGCAGGGGTGGATGCCATCATCATCGATACAGCCCATGGGCATACCAAAGGTGTGGTGGGTATTCTGAAAGAGGTGAAAAAAGCCTATCCAGAATTGGATGTGATTGTAGGAAACATTGCCACTGCGGAAGCTGCCAAATATTTGGTGGAGGCCGGTGCCGATGCCGTAAAAGTGGGTATTGGACCTGGTTCCATTTGTACTACCCGTGTGGTTGCCGGGGTTGGGTTCCCACAATTTTCCGCCGTGCTCGAAGTGGCTGCGGCCATCAAAGGAAGTGGCGTGCCTGTAATAGCAGATGGAGGAATCCGATATACCGGGGATATTCCCAAGGCCATTGCCGCTGGAGCGGATACGGTCATGTTGGGCTCTCTATTGGCCGGTACCAAGGAATCCCCTGGGGAAACCATTATATATGAGGGAAGAAAATTCAAATCGTACCGAGGCATGGGTTCTGTGGAGGCCATGAAACAGGGGAGTAAGGATCGCTATTTCCAAGATGTGGAGGACGATATCAAAAAACTGGTGCCCGAAGGAATTGTGGGACGTGTGCCTTACAAGGGAGATTTGTACGAGAGCATGCACCAATTTATTGGAGGTCTCCGAGCCGGTATGGGCTATTGTGGGGCCAAGAACATTGCCACGTTAAAGGAGAATGGCCGTTTTGTGAAGATTACCTCTAGCGGTATCCATGAAAGCCATCCACATAATGTGACCATCACCAAAGAAAGCCCGAATTATAGTAGATAGAAATATTTTAAAGGACGGTTAAGCTGGGCTGTTGTTTACTTCCCGGCATAACTTTGCCAATCCTTGTCTTTGTAGATGTTGTCGCCGAAGTATTTGGCAATCTGCATAAAGGGTTGAACCTGTTGGTATCCGGGTACCGGGGATAGCATGTTCATTTCTTCATCCAAGAAAACTACTGTGGGATAGCTCATTTTACCTTGTAACAAAGCTGCTGCCAACTCGTGGTAACCTCTTCTTCCTGAAGGCACAAATTTGAAGGTATTGCCCTTGTATTCGATAGGATCCTTGCCTTCTGCATCCAATTTTACCATATAGAAGTTTTCCTGCATGTATTTGGATACTTCAGGGTTTTGGAAGGTTTCCTTGTCCATTTTCTTGCACCAGCCACACCAATCCGTGTACACATCTATGAACATTTTCTTGGGTTTGGCATCAGTTTGGGAAAGCTGCACGGCTTCATCCCACGACAGCCATTTGATGTCCTGTGCCTGGGCTTGAAAACCAACAAAAAGAAGAAAAAGTAAACTGATTTGGGTATATATGGTGCGCATTGTCTAAGTTTTTTGACGTAATCGTCGTTGCTTTAATACAAAACTAACGAAAATTGTGCCAAAAAAGTATTCACCCCCAGAGTTCCAAAATGAATATCAACAAAGAAACAGTCAAGGCCAAAGGAGCATAATAGTTGCTGTCCATGGTGGCAAAATTGGTACCCCTCACCGTTTTAAAAAAACCCAGGTACTTAAAATCGCCAATGGCCCTCAACAAAAACAAAATACCAACACCCAACGAGATATACTGGATACCACGAAATGGGAATACATCCAAAAAAGGATTTAGGTAAATCACTGCGAAGAACGCCAAGAACAATCCTACGGCAACCGTTCCTACTTTACCGGGTTTCATCTTTAAACTTCCGTCCTTGCCAGCAGGAAGCACTGAGGTCGGGTCTTTGATACCAAAAAGGGCCCAATAAAAATGGAGCCCAGATAAGAAGATGAATATGATGGCAAGTATCATGGAAATGACCCCCATGTTACTTTACAGTTTCTTTTTTTGGTGCTTCAAAAATTGATTTTACATCCACTTGGTTTCGAAGGATGTCATCAAAGGTTTCCCTTTCCCTGATTAAATGCGCCTTGCCTTTGTACCATAATACTTCGGCAGGTCTGTATCTGGAATTGTAATTGCTGGCCATCGTAAAACAGTAGGCGCCCGCATTTTTAAAGCAAAGAATGTCGCCTTCGGTGATCTCATTGATCCTGCGGTTGCTGCCAAACGTGTCCGTTTCGCAGATATATCCAACAACGGAATAATACCGTTCCCGACCTTCAGGATTGGAAATATTGATAATTTCATGGCTGGATCCATACAACATGGGACGAATCAAGTGGTTGAAACCGGAGTCAACGCTTGCAAAAACGGTGGAAGTGGTCTGTTTTACCACATTTACCTTGGCCAAGAAATACCCGGCCTCGCTCACTAAAAATTTACCGGGCTCAAACGCAAGTGTCAAATCCCTACCGTAGTCTTCACAAAACTCGTTGAACCTTTTGGTCAATTTTTTGCCCAGTTCTTCAATATTGGTCTGAATGTCTCCTTCTTTGTAAGGCACTTTAAAGCCACTTCCAAAGTCGATAAATTCCAAGTCCTTGAAATTTTTAGCAGTCTCGAACAAAATTTCGGATGCGTACAGGAATACATCAATATCCAAAATATCACTTCCGGTATGCATGTGTATACCGTTGATGTTCATTTTGGTCAAGTCCACAATACGCAACAAATGGGGTATCTGGTGGATGCTGATCCCAAATTTGGAATCGATATGGCCCACGGATATTTTGGAGTTGCCTCCCGCCATCACATGGGGGTTGATTCGGATACAAACAGGAATATCCGGGTGTTTGCTTCCAAACTGTTCCAAAATGGAAAGGTTGTCAATGTTCACTTGAACGCCAAGCGATGCAGCTTGTTCTATCTCCTCCAGAGAAACACCATTGGGAGTAAAGATGATGGATTCTGGTTTGAATCCGGCCAATAGTCCCAATTTTACCTCTTGGATGGAAACAGTGTCCAGACCACTGCCCAGGCTGTTCATCAATCTAAGGATGCTGATGTTGGAAAGTGCCTTGGCGGCATAGTTCAACCGAAGGTCAGGAACACCTTTGAAGGCATTTGTCAATCGCCTATATTGTGAGGCGATTTTATCCGCGTCATACACATATAAAGGGGCACCGAACTGCTCCGTGAGTTTCAATAAATCCTTAGAATCCATGCTCTTTCTTTCTTAGTGTGACAAATCTAAAGTAAGTCCCCGTGTTTTACAAGAATAAAAACATAGTTTATAAATAAATAACAATAAGTTTTAAATATAACAATTACAATAATGGTTTCTGCTTGCCTCTTTGGAGCCGGCATCGTATTTTTAGGCAAACCACTCCTATGAAATTACCATTATTTCCCTTGCAATCTGTATTCTTTCCAGGTGAGACGGTTCCTCTCCATATTTTTGAGGAGCGTTACAAACAGTTGATCAACGATTGTAGAAAGGAGGCGCTCACTTTTGGGATACCTGTATACATCAACGATTCCATTTCTTACGGCACAGAGGTACAACTGGTAGAGGTAGTGAATACCTATGGCAATGGTGAAATGGATGTGGTCTGTGTGGCAAGACAGGTATTCCAGGTATTGAGTTTTGAAAAGCAGATACAGGGCAAGTTATATGGAGGTGGGGATGTGGAATTTTTGGATATGGAAAATGATGCGGATGAAGCTTTGAGAAAAGAAGTCCTTCAAAAAGTGGAGACCTTATATGATTTGATGGATGTACCCTTTACCCAAACCTCCCCAAAACAGTTCAACAGTTATTCCCTTGCCCATAAAATGGGGCTTTCATTTGAACAGGAGTATGAGCTTTTGCTGATGAAAAAAGAATCCGATCGGCTCAATTTCATCAAAAGCCACCTAGACACCACCACCAGCATTTTGTATGAGGTCAATCGCACCAAAGGGGTGATTGAAATGAACGGACATTTCAAGAATTTTGACCCTTTGGACTTCCACGAATTCAAAATACAATAGCCCAAAAGCAAAAACTGCTTCCAACTTTGTCAATAATCGGTAATTAATCATTTAACACCTTCCTTTTGTCGGCGGTGTTTTCTATTTTTGTCGTCAAACAAAAGTAAATTCACAGATGAACCTTCACGAATATCAAGGAAAAGAGATTTTAGCCAGTTTTGGGGTAAGGATCCAAAGAGGAATCGTTGCCCGAAATGCCAAGGAAGCGGTAGATGCCGCAAAACAGTTGACCCAGGAAACCGGTACCGGATGGCACGTTATCAAAGCACAGGTACATGCCGGTGGTCGCGGCAAAGGTGGCGGTGTTAAATTGGCCAAAAACTTGAAGGAAGTTGAGGAATTGGCAGGAAGCATCATCGGGATGAACTTGGTAACCCCCCAAACATCTGCAGAGGGAAAAAAAGTACATCAGGTATTGGTTGCCGAGGATGTATACTATCCTGGTGACAGTGAAACCAATGAATTTTACATGTCCGTTCTTTTGAACAGGGGGACTGGAAAAAATATGGTGATGTATTCTACCGAAGGAGGTATGGATATTGAAGAAGTGGCGGAAAAGACCCCACATTTGATCTTTACCGAAGAAATTGACCCAGGATTGGGACTTTTGCCTTTTCAAGCCAGAAGGATTGCCTTTAATTTGGGATTGTCCGGAACCGCTTTCAAGGAAATGGTGAAATTTGTTTCTTCCTTATATAGAGCGTATGTGGAAAGTGATGCCAGTCTTTTTGAGATCAATCCTGTGTTGAAGACCTCCGACGATAAGATTATGGCGGTGGATGCCAAGGTGACCATTGATGACAATGCCTTGTATAGAAGAAAGGCCTATGCTGAAATGCGCGACCTTCGTGAAGAGAATCCCATTGAAGTGGAAGCCCGTGAAGTGGGTCTGAACTATGTGGATTTGGACGGAAACGTAGGATGTATGGTAAACGGTGCCGGTTTGGCCATGGCTACCATGGACTTGATCAAGATGGCCGGTGGTGAGCCCGCCAACTTCTTGGACGTGGGAGGTACCGCTGATGCCAAAAGGGTTGAAGAGGCGTTCCGTATTATTTTGAAAGACCCGAACGTAAAGGCAATTTTGATCAATATTTTTGGTGGAATCGTACGTTGCGACCGTGTGGCGCAAGGTGTGGTGGATGCCTATAAAAATATGGGAGATTCCATTCAGGTTCCAATCATTGTAAGGTTGCAGGGAACCAATGCCGAGTTGGCCAAGGAAATCATAGACAATTCTGGTTTGGCTGTACACTCTGCGGTACAGTTCCAAGAGGCCGCGGATAAAGTGAAGGAAGTTTTGGCATAACAGACCAAAATCCAAATAGATATAAGGGCAACGTTTTTTTAACGTTGCCCTTTTTGTTTTTTAGTGGGTTTTTGGGACCATCGTTTTTACCCTTCAAATGACGTTTGTAAAAATTTACATTATTTTTAA
>JAGQZL010000350.1 GCA_020434915.1 Allomuricauda sp.
TAATGGATATTTTTTTATTGGGGATAATTTTATGCTCGTTCACTTCGTACACATGGCCCAATCCGCTGCACTCGGGGCACATGCCCTTTGGAGAATTGAACGAAAACGTATTGGGTTCCGGGGTAGGATAGGAAATGCCTGTGGAAGGACACATCAAGTCCCTACTGAAATACCTAGGCACGGTTTCCCCTTCTTCCAAGACCATCAACACATTGTCACCGCTATACATGGCCGTATTGATGCTTTCAGCAAGTCGTTTTTGAAAATCTTCGGTATCACCGACCTTCAAACGGTCAATGACAATTTCAATATCGTGGGTCTTGTAGCGATCCACTTTCATGCCTTTTACAATATCCTTGATCTCCCCATCAACCCTTACTTTTACAAATCCTTGCTTGGCAATCTGTTCAAATAGTTCGCGGTAATGTCCTTTTCTGGATTTGATGACCGGGGCCAGCACATTGATTTTTTTATCATGGTACGATTCAATGATCAACTCTTTAATCTGCTCGTCACCATAGCTCACCATTTTTTCTCCCGTATTGTAACTGTAGGCATCTCCTGCCCGTGCAAAAAGCAAGCGTAGAAAATCGTATACCTCGGTAATGGTACCCACAGTGGATCGTGGCGATTTGGAGGTGGTCTTTTGTTCTATGGCGATTACGGGCGACAATCCATCGATTTTGTCCACATCCGGCCGTTCCAAACCACCCAAAAACTGACGGGCGTAAGCTGAAAAGGTCTCAATGTACCGCCTTTGACCTTCCGCATAGATGGTATCGAACGCCAAAGAGGATTTTCCACTGCCCGAAAGCCCTGTGATCACCACGAGCTTTTCGCGGGGAATGGTCACATCAATATTCTTCAAATTGTGAACCCTAGCGCCCTTGACCTCAATATGTTCTTCGTAGTTGACCATAAATCATAGCAAAGCTTCAAAAGTAGGGATTTGACCTGTAAAAAAGAAGGAGGTTTAAGTTTCGTTTTTGTTAATTGGCATCACATTTTTATCCTTCCGAAAAAAATCAAATGATCAAGCGTACACCTCCCAATTCCTGTAATGGATAGGGAAATTTGTCACTTGGGCTCCCAATGAACATAAAGTTGATGGGGATGTTCCATTCCTTGGAGAGTTTTTTGATCAATGCCGGTGTGAATCTTCCGTGCAGCTGAATGTATTCCACCTTGATCTCTGGATATTCGCGATCCAACACATCCAAATCCGACACAAATTTTTGGGTAGCCTGTTCCCCCTCTGGAAAAACGGAAACAATTTTAAGTTTTCGGGTATGTTCGTTGTTTCGGATATACAGCAATACCTTGTTCAACACGGCTACATCATCATGCTTGGTGAAATAAACAAACTCTTGGTCATTTATTTTGTCAATGGTTTTGTTGATGCCTTTATAGGATTTCACCATGAAACGGTTGATGGGATCCAGGAAGTACCGAATCAATCGAAGCAGGAGTTTTAACAATGCCGTTCTGTTCAACATCACCAAGACCAAGGCAATGGTCGGTATGAAGTATTCCATAAACACGGCCAAGTAATCGGGGTTTAGGATAATGTTGCCTACCAATGCGGTAATGACGGCCATTATGGCAACGAAGAGCGACAACCATCCTGAACGTTCCGGTCTTGGCAGGTGTTTTCGCCTTACTTTCAATAAAATATTTCCGATGCCGAACAAGGCCATCACGGAAAGGAAAGCAATGGTATAGACTCCAGCCAACGCCTCAAGGTTTCCTTCGGTAATCAGCAAAATGGAGACACAAAGTAAAAAGAAAACGATGGCAATGCGATAAGTGCTTCCGTTTCTGTTTCGTTTTAAGAGGAAAGGAGGGAGGATTCTATCCAAGGTGATCCGTTCCACCAAACCGGAGACCCCCACAAAGGAGGTGAGTACGGCACCGCTCAACACCAAAACCGCATCCACGGAAACCAAAGTGGAAAGCCAAGAACCGCTTACTTGGTTACCCATGATGGAGAGTAAGGCTTCCCGATTGTTTTCAATTTCTGGAATTGGTAGCACCGCCAAGGCCAAAAAAGCGATCAAAGGGTTAAAAATGGTCACCACCACCCACATATTACGCAGAGTTTTTGGGAACACCCCTTTTTTCTGTTCTTCCACAAAGTTGGCCGAACTTTCGAACCCACTGATACCCAACATGGCAGCGGAAAATCCAAAGAACAGGGCCATGGTCAGTGTTTCGTGTTTAACTGGAAGTGCATTGTTTTCTGTGAATACTTGCCACCCGTGTTCAAAAAGGTATATGCCGGCGAAGGATGAAAGCAGCACCAAGGATGACAGGTGGAATATGAAAATTCCAATGGCAACTTTGGACGATTCCCCGATGCCAATGATCACCAATCCCATGAAAATGGCCAATAGACCAATGGTAGCTAGAATCACAGGTAATTTTGGGACCAAGGTGTTCAAATAGGCCATGGCTTCATTGGCGGAAATCACGGCCGTGGCCATATAGGACAACAACGTGAGCGATGCTGCCAAGGAAGCCATACCCTTGCTGGTGGTGTTCAGGAGGGCATTGTACGCCCCTCCGTTCATGGGCAAAGCCCCTACGACCTCCCCATATATTTTTTTTTTTATTAAAAGGCC
>JAGQZL010000351.1 GCA_020434915.1 Allomuricauda sp.
TTACAAATTGCAACGGGCCTTGCCGTGTTGAGCGAGCCATTCTTGCCATTTACCTCAGAAAAATTGAAAAATATTCTCAACATCAAGTCAAGCGGAGTCGACACCAATTGGGATGCAGTCGAAACAGCAAATATCTTGCTCCCCGCGGAACACCAACTCAACCCAAGCGAACTCTTATTCCGTAAGATTGAGGACGCAGAGATCCAACAACAATTGGATAAACTGGAAGCCACCAAAAAAACAAATGCTTCGGCAACACAAAACAAAGACGCAATGGAAAAAGAAATAGCGCCGCAAAAGGAGACCATCACCTACGATGATTTTGCTAAAATGGACATGCGGGTGGGCACCATTCTGGAAGCTGAAAAAATGCCAAAAGCAGATAAATTGCTTGTCTTGAAAATTGATACGGGATTGGATACCCGTACCATTGTTTCAGGCATCGCCGAAAGTTTCAAACCAGAAGAAATCATCGGTAAAAAAGTGACTGTTCTCGTGAACTTGGCCCCACGAAAACTCCGCGGTGTGGAAAGCCAAGGCATGATTTTGATGACCGAGGATAAAGAGGGAAAATTGGTGTTTTTGAATCCGGATGAGAGAAATGTAGACAATGGTAAGGCTATAAGTTAAAACTTAGTTTAAAAGACTTTCCAAACTTTTAAAATCCCGGGGGCAATCCACTTGGGTTAATCATCCTTGATATATTAGAAAATGCACCTTATTACCTATATCATACACCACACCCAGATTTCGGAAAAAAGTGTGGAGAACACAGTCGCACTCTTGAACGAAGATTGCACGGTTCCCTTTATTGCACGTTATAGAAAGGAACGCACCGGCAACCTGGATGAAGTTCAGATTGGTGCCATTGTACAGTACAAAGCCCAGTTTGAGGCATTGGAAAAGAGAAAAACCGCCATCCTGAAGGCCATTGAAGAGCAAGAAGCCCTAAGCCCGGAACTGGAGTCCAAAATAAAAGCATGCTCGGACCTTACCAACTTGGAAGACCTCTATCTTCCTTTTAAGAAAAGTAAAAAGACCAAAGCGGAGACCGCCCGCAAAAATGGTTTGGAACCCTTGGCCAAGATCATCATGGCACAAAACGCCGATGAAATCGAATTTATCGCCTCCAGATATTTGAGCAAGGAAGTCCAAAATGAAGATGAAGCTTTGGAAGGCGCCCGCCATATCATTGCCGAATGGATTAACGAACGTACCGATATCCGTAATCAACTTCGGGGACAGTTGGAACGGCATGCCATCATCACCACCCAAGTCATCAAGACCAAAAAAGAGGACGAAAAAGCCCAAAAATTCCAGGACTATTTTAATTGGAGTGAACCTTTGGACCGCTGCCCTTCCCATCGTTTTTTGGCCATCATGCGGGCAGAGAACGAAGGGTTTATCCGGGTCAAAATCGAAATTGATGATGAAAGGGCACTCCAGAATATCGAAAGACGTGTGGTAAAATCCAACAATGCCTGTTCGGAACAAATAGAATTGGCCATTGCCGACGCCTACAAGCGCCTTTTGTTCCCTTCCCTTTCCAATGAATTATTGAAGACTGCCAAGGAAAAAGCGGATGCAGCAGCCATTCAGGTATTCTCCAAAAATCTAAAGCAGCTGCTCTTGGGTGCTCCATTGGGTGAAAAGCGTATTTTGGCCATAGACCCGGGATTCCGAACAGGCTGTAAAGTGGTATGTTTGGATGCGCAGGGCGACCTTAAACACAACGAAACCATTTATCCGCATGCCCCACAAAATGATAAAACAGGGGCCATCAAAAAACTTAGCTCCCTAGTGGACGCGTACAAGATTGAGGCCATTGCCATTGGCAACGGTACTGCATCACGGGAAACGGAACACTTGGTGAAACGCATTCCTTTCAAGAAACCCATGGAAGTTTTTGTGGTAAGTGAAGCCGGTGCTTCCATCTATTCGGCTTCCAAGATTGCCCGGGATGAATTTCCCAATTATGATGTTACCGTCAGGGGAGCGGTCTCCATTGGCCGCCGTTTGGCAGACCCTTTGGCCGAATTGGTGAAAATTGATCCCAAATCGATTGGAGTTGGACAATATCAGCACGATGTGGACCAAACGCAATTGAAAACTTCTTTGGATACCGTGGTAGAAAGTTGTGTGAACGCTGTTGGGGTGAACATTAACACGGCAAGTGTCCCTTTGCTCAGTTACGTTTCCGGTATTGGTCCAAAGTTGGCAGAGAACATTGTGGCCCACCGCAATGAACATGGAGCATTCAAGAATAGGGAGGAAATAAAGAAAGTAACCCGATTGGGTGGAAAAGCCTTTGAACAGAGTGCTGGATTTTTACGCATTAAAAACGGGGACCATCCTTTGGATGACTCGGCCGTGCACCCCGAAAGTTATAGTTTGGTGGCAAAAATGGCAAAAGACAAAGGTATTCCCTTAAAAGAAATGGTGGGCAATAAATCTGTTGTGCAAAAAATCGATTTAAAATTCTACTGCACGGAAACCACTGGAATGCCCACTCTGGAAGATATCTTAAAAGAGTTGGAGAAACCTGGCCTGGATCTAAGGGAAAAGGCCAAGGTGTTCACGTTTGATCAGAACATCCGGGAAATTACCGACCTGCGA
>JAGQZL010000352.1 GCA_020434915.1 Allomuricauda sp.
AAGGTCTTGTGGCATCTTGTGGAAGTAATAATCCCTCAGCAATTTCCTTCCAAAGAAATTACCACTACCATCATCCATCAAAATATATCCCAAAGAAGTTACTTTTTGAATCAATTGGTGCCCATCATAGTAACTACAATTGGATCCTGTTCCCAAAATACACACAATGCCCTGTCTACCGATCTTAGTGGTGGAATAAATGGCCGCATAGGTATCTTCCCGTACCTCTGCCTTGGCGTTGGGGAAAAAATCCTTGAAAATTGCTTTCAAGAAATTCTTCATTCGGTCCGTTCCACAACCCGCACCGTAAAAATAAAGTTGACGTACTTCCTCTCTGTTCTTGGAAAGTTCAAAATTGTTGGCCAAGCGATCTTCTATCACCTCTTTGGTGAGCACTTCTGGGCTAAGGCCTAGCGTTTGTGTGATGAACAATTGTTCCCCATTGTCATCCAAGGCAATCCAATCAGATTTGGTTGCGCCACTATCCACGATAAGAATCATACGTCAGAATTTAATATTGAAATCCTGAAAAGGGCATAAGACCCTTTTCAGGACAATAGTGTAAGATAATAAATTATAGGCTCGCTGCGTGTACCGCCAAGTCTATCAATTTGTTGGAATAACCGGTTTCGTTATCATACCAGGAAACCACTTTGAAGAACTTGGAGTTCAACTCGATTCCTGCATCGGCATCAAAAATGGATGTTCTTACATCGCCTACAAAATCCTGGGAAACCACCAATTCTTCAGTGTAGCCCAAAATACCGGCCAATTCTCCTTCGGAAGCTTTCTTCATGGCTTTTTTGATTCCGTCATAGGAAGTTTCCTTTTCCAACTTCACGGTCAAATCCACTACGGATACATCCGCTGTTGGCACCCTAAACGCCATACCTGTCAGTTTTCCTTCCAAAGACGGGATTACCTTGGTCACCGCTTTGGCAGCACCTGTGGCAGCTGGAATAATGTTCAAAAGGGCACTTCTACCTCCTCTGTAATCCTTTCTTGATGGGCCATCCACTGTCAATTGAGTAGCAGTTGTGGCGTGTACGGTGGTCATCAAAGCTTCGGCAATTCCGAACTCATCGTGAAGTACCTTGGCTATCGGTGCCAAACAGTTTGTGGTACAAGATGCGTTGGAGATGATGGTATCCGTAGCCTTTACATCTTTATGGTTTACACCCATTACAAACATAGGGGCATCTTTAGATGGAGCGGAAATAACCACTTTTTTGGCACCTCCATCAATGTGGTATTGTGCCATCTCCAAGGTGGTGAAGATACCGGTACACTCGGCAACGATTTCAGCACCTACCTCATCCCACTTCAAATTTTTGGGGTCTCTTTCCGCAGTGATCCTGATGGTCTTGCCATTTACAACAAGGTGACCATCCTTTACTTCCACGGTACCATCGAACAAGCCATGTACCGAGTCATACTTCAACAAATATGCAAGATGGTCCACATCCAACAAATCGTTGATTGCCACTACATCCACATCACCTCTTTTTACAGTGGCCCTAAAGACCAACCTTCCAATTCTTCCGAATCCGTTGATTCCTATTTTCAATTTTGACATCTCTACTTTTTTAGTTTTTAAATTACGTTGTCATTATATCTGAAACTCTTATGAGTTCTTCGTCTACTTCTGTATGTGCTTTGATGGCTTCTTCCAAAGGCGTCAACACTAATTTGGTGTCTCGGATGCCCACCATTAGGTTGGATTTCCCTTCCAAAAGACTCTCTACGGCCTTCACTCCCATTCTGCTGGCCAAAACACGGTCGAAACAGGTTGGGCTTCCCCCACGTTGCATATGTCCCAATACGGAAACACGCACATCATAAATAGGAAGGTGTTCTTCCACATATTCTTTTAGTTCGAACACGTTCTTACCAATTTTGTCGCCTTCGGCCACAATAACGATACTGGATGATTTCCCGGAAGCCTTGCTTCGTTTTAGGGAATCCAACAAACGCTCCAAGCCCAAATTTTGTTCCGGAATCAATATTTCCTCGGCACCTGCTCCAACCCCTGCATTCAATGCAATATGGCCTACATCCCGACCCATAACTTCCACAAAGAACAGTCGGTTGTGCGAACTCGCCGTATCCCTGATCTTATCGATTACCTCAACCACGGTATTTATGGCAGTATCAAAACCTATAGTATAGGATGACCCTAAAATATCGTTGTCTATGGTCCCTGGGATTCCGATGACCGGAAATCCGAATTCCTCGTTAAATTTAAGGGCGCCTGTGAAGCTACCGTTACCTCCGATGACCACAAAGGCATCCACGCCTTCCGTCACCAATTGGTCGTATGCTTTTTTCCTTCCTTGCGGTGTCCTGAACTCCTCACAACGGGCCGATTTTAAGATGGTTCCACCCTTGTTGATGATATTGTTCACACTACGGGCATCCATGGGTTTGAAATCTCCTTCGATCATCCCCTGATATCCTCTGTAGATACCTACACATTCCTTTCCTAAATACGCACATGTACGAACCACCGAACGGATGGCCGCATTCATTCCAGGAGAGTCTCCACCACTTGTTAAAATGCCAATTTTTTGAATGTTCATACTCTCAAGTTGGCGCAAAAAAAA
>JAGQZL010000353.1 GCA_020434915.1 Allomuricauda sp.
ACCTGTTTGGTGTATTCCAATTGAAATGGTTCTTTTCTTGGGAAGAATTTTCCAATGATCAGCATAATGATGATGTTGGCCAAGAACAAGATGGCCATCACATGCAGGTAATGCGGATACGCATTGGCCTCCACCATATGGAGTTCCGCTGGGTCGGTAATGCCGTTGGCCTTCGCTTCGGCAAGTGCATTGGCCACCATTTTGGGACCTAGAATGAACTGGCTGATAATGTACAAGATCGATCCAGAAAGAATGCCAATTTTGGCGGCAATGGCCGGGACACGCTTGGTCAGATACCCTATCACGATGATGGTGAAAATAGGGATACTATAAATACCGTTGATTTCCTGTAGATAGTTAAAAAGACTCCCCGCATTGGCAATCATGGGCGCAATGAACATGGCAGCAAGCGCCAAGCAGATACCGAATATCTTCCCATACTTTACCACGGTCATCTCCGTGGCGTCCTTATTGATGTGTTGTTTGTAAATATCAATACCGAACAAGGTCACAGAACTGTTCAACACACTGTTGAAGGAACTTAAAATAGCACCAAAAAGCACGGCGGCAAAGAAGCCCATCAACGGTTTGGGAAGAACAGCCCTTACCAATTCAGGATAGGCTAGGTCGCTGCTGGAAAGGCCCCCTTCAAAATAGTAGTAGGCGATCATTCCCGGTAAAACCAGGATGATAGGTCCCAGAATTTTCAAGAAAGCGGCCAACAATAGTCCTTTTTGGCCTTCTGCCAGGTTTTTGGCACCCAACCCCCTTTGTATGATCTGTTGGTTGGTACCCCAATAAAAAAGCTGCACCAGCATCATTCCTGTAAAGATGGTGGCAAAGGGAACTTCCTGTCCAGGGTTTCCAGTGGAGTCAAATCGTTCCGGATTTGCGGCCATCAAAGTTTCCAATCCGTTAAAAACACTGCCATCGCCAATGGCCATCAATCCAAAAACGGGAATGAGGACCCCACCGATGATCAATCCTACAGCGTTGATACTATCCGATACCGCAACGGCCTTCAAACCTCCAAATACAGCATAAATGGAACCTACAATGCCAATGCCCCAAATACAAATAACAAGGGCGGTAGAGTCGGATACCCCTAGCAACTGAGGGACATCAAACATCCCACTGATCGCTACGGAACCCGAATATAGGATCACAGGAAGCAACACTACCACATAACCGGTCAAGAAAAGTCCAGAGGTAATGGTCTTGGTGGTTACATCAAATCTTTTGGCCAGAAACTGGGGGACGGTGGTAAGTCCGCCCTTTAAATACCGGGGCAACAAGAACATGGCCGTGACCACAATGGCCAATGCTGCCAATGTTTCCCATGCCATTACGGAAAGCCCATCTTTGTAGGCACTGCCATTAAGTCCCACAATCTGTTCGGTGGAAAGGTTGGTCAAAAGCAGCGATCCCGCAATAACCCCTGCCGTTAAGCTTCTGCCACCCAAAAAGTAACCATCGGATGAGGTTTCATCCGTTTTTCTAACGGACCACCAGGAAATAAATGCTACCAAAAGGGTAAATCCCAAAAATGAAATAAGTGCCATAATGTTAAGTTTGATTGTTTTGACGCTGGGCCAAAGGAGATATAATATGTTTAGTTATGATGATCAAATATACTGGTTGATAATATTCTCGAAGAGTTCCTGCTTTCCGCTTTTCTTTTTAATGACCTGATTGGAGGATGCATGCACATATAAGTCTTCCAAAGTCAATTTGCCGTCTTCAAACGATTTTCCGGTACCAGAATCAAACGAAGCGTAGCGATTTCTTCTCATGCTAATATAATTGGAATTTTCCAAAACTGCGTCAGCCGCTATCAAGGCTCTTGCAAAGGCATCCATTCCTCCAATGTGTGCGTGGAAAATATCCTCAAGGTCTGTCGAGTTTCTTCGGATCTTGGCATCAAAATTAATTCCTCCACCCTTAAAACCGCCAGCCTGAAGGATGACCAACATGGCCTGTGTCAGCTCATAGATATCTACAGGGAATTGATCGGTGTCCCAACCATTTTGGTAGTCGCCCCTGTTGGCATCTATACTGCCCAAAAGATTATTGTCCGCAGCCACTTGAAGTTCATGTTCAAAAGTATGTTGTGCCAAGGTGGCGTGGTTCACTTCTATGTTTAGTTTAAAATCGTCCAACAGATTATACTTGGTCAAGAAACCCAGAACTGTTGCGGCATCAAAATCATATTGATGCTTGGAGGGTTCCATCGGTTTGGGTTCTATAAAAAAGGTTCCTTTAAACCCTTGTTTTCTTGCATAGTCCTTTGCCATGTGCAAAAACTTGGCCATATGATCCAGCTCACGACCCATATCGGTATTCAACAAGGACATGTAGCCTTCCCTGCCTCCCCAAAACACATAGTTTTCACCGCCAAGCTTAATTGTGGCGTCAAGGGCATTTTTTATTTGCGCACCGGCAAAGGCCACCACATCAAAATCGGGATTGGTAGCGGCTCCGTTCATATACCTGGGGTTACTGAAACAGTTTGCCGTTCCCCACAGTAACTTAACACCAGATACCTTCATTTTTTCCAAGGCATAATCCGTGATAAACGCCAATCGCTTTTCAGAC
>JAGQZL010000354.1 GCA_020434915.1 Allomuricauda sp.
CCTTTGGCGCACAGATAAAAACATCACCAATTCCGCAGGAAACCTATGCCTGCACCTCATCGGAAACCTTAATACTTTTATTGGGGCCGGACTGGCAAAAACGGATTACGTACGCGATAGGGAATTTGAATTTGCCGGCAAGGATGTACCGAGGGACAGTCTCTTGCAACAAATTGACGACACCATGATTGTTGTGGAAAACGGTATCGATGCTCTGACCGATGAAGCACTGTCCGGGGATTTTCCGATTCAGATTTGGGGCAAGCCCACCGGAATGGAATTCACCTTAGTCCATTTAGCCACCCATTTAAGCTATCACCTAGGGCAAATCAACTACCACCGAAGGTTGCTGGACAATTAAATAATTACTTTACTTACCTGATAATCATTTAACTAAATAACTCATTTAGACGCTTTTTCTACCCCTAAAATTTTCAACTACGGATCGAACAATTTTATACCTTCCATCGAAAATTCATTCGATATAAAATGATTCATCCAGATACAGAATTACGCTTTATCAGCAACGAAATAGGCTACGGTGTTGTGGCCACCAAATTCATTCCCGCAGGGACCATTACCTGGGTGCTCGACGAGTTGGATCGTGAGTTCACCCCTTTGGAACTCCAACAAATGGCCCCCATTTACCAAACCATTTTAGACACCTACACGTTTCGGAACAACAAGGGCAATTACATACTTTGCTGGGACAACGGTAGGTATGTGAACCACAGTTTCAACTCCAATTGTTTGACCACCGCCTACGACTTTGAGATTGCCATTCGTGATATACAGCCCGGGGAACAGCTCACCGATGATTACGGCTACCTCAATATTCCCCTGCCCTTTAGGGCAGCGGATGAAGGGACACGTCGTAAGATTGTATATCCAGACGACCTTTTGAAATACTACAAGGTATGGGACAACAAGATTAAAAGAGTGTTCGGAAACATCCCCAAGCATCAACAACCCCTACGCCCTTTGCTCGGTGAAGACCTTTGGGGCAAAATAGAGCACATCGTCTCCGGTAAAGAAGAGTTGGCATCTATTTTGGCCAATTTCTTTGATGAAAAAAGCCACGTAAATAATGTGTAACTTACCCGTATTCCAAATGGTAGGCACCGCCCTTAATAATGAAGGAAGCTTTACAACAAATAATGCCCCTTGACAAGGCGGAGAAAATACTTTCCATCGGCCAAGCAAGGTCAATGAATGCCCATGAATATTATCTAAGAGCAGGCGAAGTTCCCAAAAGCTTTGCTTTTGTCCTGTCTGGACTCTTTAGGTATGTCTACATCAACGAAAAGGGGGATGAGTTTACCAAGGGACTTATCATGGAGCGTGATTTTATCAGTTCGTACTCGGCCATGGAATCCCAATCCCCTTCCCATTTTTTTATCGAGGCCATGGAAGATGCCGAAATTTTGAACATTCCGCACCAAAAATGGCTTGTTCTGCTCGAAACGGATGTATTTTGGCTCAAGTTTCTGCTCAAATCCATAGAAAAGGGGTTTTCCAAAAAAGAAAAAAGGGAAAGAGACTTGTTATTGTTGAATGCCGAAACCCGCTATCTGGATTTTTTAGGGGAATATCCAGGCATTGAAAAAAGAATCAGTCAGGCCATTATTGCTTCCTACCTCGGCATCAAACCTGAAAGCTTAAGCCGCATTCGAAAAAATCTTCCCACTTAACATACATCAATGCAGCCTTGGTTTCCGGATTATACTTTCGCCCTATAATCCTAAAACAACATATTATGAAACTATCTGGCAACACTATCTTAATTACGGGCGGTAGTTCGGGCATCGGTTTGGAAATGAGCAAAAGATTCATCCAAAACAACAACAAGGTCATTATTTGTGGACGCTCCCAAGAAAAACTGAATGCAGCAAAAGAGCAGCTGCCCCAACTGGAAATAGTTCCATGTGACCTATCCGACAAAAAACAATGCAGAGCATTGACGAATTGGATCATGGAAAAACATCCAGACCTGAATGTACTCATCAACAATGCTGCCGTGGTGAACAAAGTTAATTTCCTCGGCACCGACGACATCCTTGAAATGGCCGAACAGGAAACGGAAACCAATTTTTTGGCCCCCATCCGATTGATTCATTTCCTCTACCCCCAACTTCAAAAAAACAAGGATTCCCACCTCATCAACATCACTACTGGGCTTGTATATACCCCACGAGTCGCCTATCCATTTTACAATGCCACCAAGGCTGCCCTTCATTCATTTACACAAATGTTTCGGGAGCAATCAAAAAATACTGGTGTCTCGGTGGTTGAAGTAATGTTTCCTGCGGTAAAAACCCCTTGGCACAAAGGGAATCCACCAAAAATTGCTATAGCCACGGACAGAGCGGTTGAAGAAATGCTCACCGGGTTGGAAAAAGGAATTCCAGAAATCAGGGTGGGCAGGACAAAACTTTTGTACAGTATATCTAGACTGGCGCCAAAGTTTGCCTTCAACAAAGTGAACAGTCTTGCTGATGGTTAAAAATCAATCAGCTGATTTTTGTCCAGTACAATTTATAAATAAAAGCACTCCATTTTCCTGGTTATTTCATTGTATCTTAGGTCACT
>JAGQZL010000355.1 GCA_020434915.1 Allomuricauda sp.
TCCACCGGTAAAGCTTTCAGCGGTGGCAAGGGTCATACGTTTCTGGGTGAGCAGTTTGCCAATTTGCCCCTCAATGGCCATTCCATCCTCCTCTTCCCCTACAATGATATCTCCTATAAGTGGATACAGTTTCTTTATTTCGGTATCCATGGCAGCAACCAGCACCTCTTTATCCTTTCCTTTGGCGGAAAGTCGTAGCCTAACCTTACCTAAATTGGGCAAATAGGCCAGCTTGATCGGGGCTACCAGATTGTCTTCCCAGTCAGCAATCTTTTCGGCAATGGCACTCTCCCCCATCCCATAGGTCATAATCGTTCTATGAATAATGTATGGACGATCGTACGCTTTAATAATGGTTGGTAAAACCGAGGTGGTAATCAAGTTTTTCATCTCATAGGGTACGCCAGGGAGAAAAAAGTAGGAGACCTCGCCTTTTTTCATCATCAAACCAGGCGCTGTTCCATAGGCATTGTGTAGTACCGTTGCCTTTTTGGGAACCAATGCCTGTTGCCTGTTTAAATCAGAAATTGGACTGTTGATATACTTTTTGAAGAGCTCTTCAATATGGGACATCACTGATTCATCCTTCACAAGCTCATCATTGAAAAACTCACAAAGGGTGGGTTTGGTCACATCATCCTTGGTAGGACCCAGACCTCCCGTTACAATCACCACGGATGAACGTTCACCCGCCTGCTTCAATGCATCCAAAATATGGACACGGTCATCCTGAATAGAGGTTATCTGGTATACGGAAACACCAATATTGTTAAGTTCCTTGGATATGAACGCCGAATTGGTATCCACAATCTGCCCAATGAGAATTTCATCCCCAATGGTGATGATTTCAGCTTGCATTCTATAAATCGAAGTCGTTTTTCAGTTCCAACATCACTTGGAGTACATCTTTCTTGAGAACAGGGAATTTCTCCTCTATCTCGGACATACTGCCATTTGATTTTCCCAAGGTTTCAATTTCCAAGGCATTGGCCCTGGCCTGCTCCATACCCAGGATATCTACGTTGGGTTTTATCTTGTGTGCCAGTTTATATACATTTTCATAGTCCCTTGCTCCGATTGCTTTTTCCAATCCTTCCAAATCTTCGGGGACTTCTTCCAAAAAAACAGAAATGACGGAGATGATGAAATCTTCGTCGCCTTCTGCCATTTCATTGATTTTATCGAGGTTGTAAATCATTATCTTACATTAATTTCAAATAGCTTTTCTCCTTCCAATCTACCTACAAGGTAGTCATTTGGGCTTACTTTACCAACACCTGCCGGGGTACCCGTAAATAGGATGTCCCCTTTTTTCAGCATAAAATACGTTGATACATGGGCAATTAGTTCATCTATCTTCCAAAGCATTAAAGCTGTATTGCCGTCTTGCACCGTTTCCCCATTTTTGGATAGGGAAAAACTCAAATTGTCAACATCTTTTTTATCCTTGGACACCCATTTTCCAATGACCGCAGCACCGTCAAATCCCTTGGCCTTTTCCCAGGGCAGCCCCTTGGCCTTTAGTTTGGATTGCAGGTCACGTGCGGTAAAATCAATCCCTAGCCCTATTTCATCGTAGTATTTGTGTGCAAAATCCTTGGCAATATGCTTGCCCACCTTTTTGATCTTCACCAAGACTTCCACTTCATAATGGACATCATTGCTGAACTCCGGAATGTAAAAATCTTGCTCTTTCGGCAGGATGGCCGAATCAGGTTTAATGAACACCACGGGTTCTTCCGGTCGTTCATTGTTCAGTTCATCAATGTGATCCACATAGTTACGTCCTATACAAATCAGCTTCATATATTCATTAATTGGGGTTACTTTTCTTTACTAAAACCTAGAACTTGCTGTTCAGTTTGCTCAGCTTTATCTGGGTAAGCACTTTTTTGGTGTACAATGGAAAATCTGCGTTCAAGATCCAACCAAAATAGCCAGGCTCATTTTCCAATACCTCATCTACCAACCTTCCTTTATGTTTACCAAAGGTAAAAATGGGCTGCTCACTGTCATCCAAAGCAATGAAGCCTGCAAAATCCAAGGATTGTTTTCTAGTGGTAAACTCCGATAGCTTTTTAATATTGTTCTCCAATTCCGGATAGCGATCCAATTGGGCAAGCAATACTTCATAAGTTGCCAGGGTATCCGCTTCGGCACTATGGGCATCGTTCAAATCCTTGTCGCAATAAAACTTGTAGGCCGCTTCCAAAGTCCTTTTTTCCATTTTATGGAAAATAGTCTGAACATCCACGGACACCATGTTTTTCATGTCAAAATCAATTTCCGCCCTTAGCATCTCCTCCACCAACAAAGGAATATCAAAACGATCGGAATTGAATCCCGCCAAGTCACTGTCCCGGATTATCTTATAGATTTCTTTGGATAATTGCTTGAAAGTGGGTTCGTTGGCCACTTTTTCATTGGAAATACCGTGAATGGCCTCTGACTCAGGTGGGATGGGCATTTCTGGGTTTACTAGCCATGTCCTGCTTTCCTTGTTACCATTGGGATAGACCTTTAGTATTGAAATCTCTACGATACGGTCCTTGGCCACATTGGTCCCGGTAGTTT
>JAGQZL010000356.1 GCA_020434915.1 Allomuricauda sp.
TGGTAAATTCCATTAGCTTAAAAGAAGGGGAAGAACAATTCGTCCATCAGGCTAAGTTGATCAAACGTTATGGTGCCGCAGTCATTGTGATGGCATTTGATGAGGTGGGCCAGGCAGATACATATGAACGCCGTATTGAAATCGCAAAGCGTTCCTACGACATTTTGGTGAACAAAGTAAAGTTTGCCCCCGAGGATATCATTTTCGATTTGAATATTTTCCCCGTTGCTACCGGAATGGAAGAGCATCGCAACAATGCCATCGATTTTATTGAAGGGACACGATGGGTCAGGGAAAACTTGCCCCATTGTAGCGTTAGTGGGGGAGTGAGCAATGTCTCTTTTTCATTTAGGGGGAACAACCCGGTTCGGGAAGCCATGCACTCCGCATTTTTGTTCCATGCGATCAAGGCTGGAATGAACATGGGAATTGTAAACCCAACTATGTTGGAGGTGTATGATGATATTCCGATGGACTTGTTGGAGCATGTAGAGGATGTGCTGCTCAACAGACGTGAGGATGCCACCGAACGTTTGCTGGAGTTTGCCGAGACGGTGGTGGGTACCGCCAAGGAGAGCAAGGTGGATTTGTCCTGGCGTCAAGAGCCACTTCAAGACCGGATTACCCGTGCTTTGGTCAAGGGAATAGATCAATACATTGTGGAAGATGTGGAGGAAGCCCGTCAACAGGCAGAGCAACCCTTGGAAGTGATCGAAGGCAATCTCATGACTGGAATGAACGTGGTAGGAGATCTGTTCGGGAGCGGAAAAATGTTCCTGCCCCAAGTGGTCAAGTCGGCTAGGGTCATGAAAAAAGCGGTAGCCTATCTTACCCCCTACATCGAGGCTTCCAAGGACAAAAACACCAAGGCGGCCGGAAAAATATTGATGGCCACTGTAAAAGGGGATGTACACGATATAGGAAAGAACATTGTAAGTGTGGTCTTGGCCTGCAACAACTACGAAATAGTGGATTTGGGTGTGATGGTACCCCCTGAAAAAATCATCAATAAAGCCAAGGAGGAGCAGGTAGATGTCATTGGGTTGAGTGGACTGATTACGCCATCTTTGGATGAAATGGTATTCTTGGCCAAGGAAATGGAGCGACAAAATTTCAAGGTGCCATTGTTGATTGGTGGTGCTACTACAAGCAAGGCCCACACAGCTGTCAAAATAGACCCCATGTACAGTCATTCAGTAATACATGTGAACGACGCCTCCAGGGCCGTGACCGTGGTGGGTGATTTGTTGCACAAAGATTCCGAGGGATATAAAAAGTCCATCAAACTGGATTATGAGAGCTTCAGGGATAAATTTTTGAACCGTTCCAAGCAAAAGGAATATCTGACTTTGGAGGAAGCACGTAGCAACAAATTCCAAATTGAATGGAAGGCATCGGACATCAAAAAACCAAATCAACTGGGTACTCAGGTTTTGGAAGATTTTGACTTGAACCTGTTGATGGATTACATTGATTGGACCCCATTTTTCAGAAGTTGGGACCTGCATGGAAAGTATCCCGATATCTTGACAGATGAGGTTGTGGGAAAACAGGCCGCGGAACTTTTTGCGGATGCCCAAGTACTCTTGCGAAAAGTGCTGGATGAAAAATTATTGAGGGCCAAGGCCACTTTCGGGCTGTTTCCAGCCAATCAAATCAATGAGGATGATATTGAGGTTGTCAGTTCGAGCGCAGTCGAGAGCGACACTAAAACCTTCATTTTTAGAACCCTTCGTCAGCAATTGAAAAAGCGGGAAGGTGTTCCCAATATCGCCTTGGCAGATTTTATCGCCCCAAAAGAAATAGGGATTCAAGATTATATGGGCTTTTTTTGTGTAAGCACCGGTTTCGGGACCCAAGAACTGGCAGCTGAGTTTGAAAGGAACCATGATGATTACAATTCCATCATGATCAAAGCGCTGGCCGATAGGTTGGCAGAGGCTTTTGCAGAGTATCTTCATAAAGAAGTGCGTACCAAGTATTGGGGGTATGCTATTGATGAACATTTGGACAATGCGGCACTTATCGATGAAGAATATCAAGGCATTCGGCCGGCACCAGGTTATCCGGCCTGCCCCGACCATTTGGAAAAGCTAACGATTTGGGAGCTTCTAGGTGTAGAGGAAAAAATTGGGGTTAAATTAACTGAAAGCTTGGCCATGTGGCCGGCAGCCAGTGTCAGTGGATATTATTTTGCCCATCCGCAGGCCAAATATTTTGGATTGGGAAAGATTGAACAAGATCAAGTAACCGATTTTGCAAAACGAAAAAACATAAAATTGGAGGAAGCCCAAAAATGGCTGGCTCCCAACATTGTGGATCATGAGTAAGTTTATTGAAGTTTCTTTGGGGAGTTTTGTGATTAGCCATGGCTATGACGAGAGCAATAAAGAAATCGAAGAAAGGGTTGAAGTGGAAACCTATGCAAAAAAGACCATACATATTGAACGGATCAAGTCGCTGAGTGAACGATACATTCTGACGGATTACCTTGATGGTCGATGGATTTATTGGGAATATGAGGACGAATATGAGACTTTAAAAAATAAGTTGTAAAAAAAAAAAAAA
>JAGQZL010000357.1 GCA_020434915.1 Allomuricauda sp.
TTGCCACGATAAATTTTTGTCCTGTGGGACGCATTACTATGTCACCGAACTTATCTCCTTTTTCTCCACCTTGACCAGACCTCAAGTCCCATCTTTGTTCACGGTTTTTTTCATAGGCGCTATGGTTCCATAATTCCTCAATGGGAGCTATTTCAAATCCTTTTGCTGCAAGGTCCGCCTTGTACTCTTCAAAGAGTTTATCGGTAAGTTGTTGAAGATCTTCAATATTAAGTCCATCGAGCACCAAGGTCAGGGACGCCTTTGCATCTCCTTTTAATCCTCCTCGCCACATTTTGCCTCCTTTTTTCTTGTCCTCTAACTGCAAAGCAGTTTGAAAATTGACCTGGAAATCGGAAATGACAATTCGTTTTGGACTTTTTCTAAAATTGAGATTGGCCGGCCCCAACATTTTTATCTTAAAATCCTTTACATTTTGTGCAATGGTAACTGGCGATGCACATAATAGGATCAACAGAAAAGATAACATGGGTAAATTGATACGTTTCATACTATTGGTTTAAAGTTTTGAACAAACCTAGTCTCCCAGTATCTTGGTTTCAATAGGGCAATTGTCGTAAAATGACAGGCAATAGGTGGGCTATGTGTCAAATATCAAAATAGAAAAAGCTTAAAAGCCCTATTACGAATGTTGCCAAAAGCAAAGCCGAATTGAGACGTTGCAACTTTGGGTTCAATTTTTTAAGAGTTGCATAAATGTGCAACGCCAATGCCAAAAGAAACGCAGGCAGACTCAAATAGAGGTTGAAAAGGTAGAACCACAGCCAACTGGTGCATAGCGCCCATGCTGAAATCGCCGATATTGTCGGTGGTATGCATTGATTCATACGGCTCACAGCTGTATCAGGATAACGATAATACAGAATAGTTGCCAAAAGTACCATGGGCCCAAGCAACGCAATCAACAAACAAACAATGCCTATCATAACTAGTTGTTTTGTTGGTATGGCACTATACCAGGTAAAATTCTTCTTGATCCTTGGTCAATAGATTGATAGGTACATTACCATATTGCGTTTTGAATATGGTGATGCCGTCCCCTGCGGAAAGTTTGTCGTACAATATTGTATTTACCGTGAGTGTTCCGTGTGTCGTCCTTATCCTGTGCGAGTTGGATTTTCGGTTGGATGTTAGAGTACACTTGTCTTCTACCAATGCAGCCACTCCTTTTTTATGCGCACTGAACGCATTCCTGCGATAATTTCTGAGTGACCTAAAAAGTTTAAAGACTTGGTACAAGGGAACCACCCATAGTGGAAAAAGAACTACCAAAAAGCCCCAAAAGCCGCTGGTCAACAATAAGACACCAACAGAAACAAACGGAGCGGCCACGAACAAACACCTTTTTAAGGCAGCATACCAAATTCTTTTAAGGGCCTCAAAATCCCTTTGGCTATAACGGGTATGTGGAATTCGTTTTTCAAGAAACCTATTTGAATCCGGTCTGCAAAGGGAACCATTTGTTACATCGGACTGGGAAAGAACATCGAGCTTAAGCGTCTTTTTGGATTTGGGTGCCCGTTCCATCACCACATCCATCCCTACCCTAACCTTGGTATATTCCCGATAGTCCACCGAAAATTCCTCATCATCCACATACAGGTAATACTGTCTGGTAGTCCTGATCTTTGCTCTTGTTCCTGATGCTCCGCCCGTGGTCTGTAGATGGAGTCTTTTGTCCGTTATCTTTCCTGAGATACGATGTTTCATTCCGCGTCGTAAATCTATCGCTGTGGCCCCAATCATATAGGCTATAAGACCAAAGAAGAACAAACAAAAACCGATAAACACATACAACACTATGGTATCCCCTGCAATGGTGTTGTTGAAATCCTTGAACAAAAAGGAGATGAACAGCAGGAACATCCCGATAACGACCACAGGAAATACCAACATGGCGAACAGTTGTTGCCTGAGTTTTTTGATGTCGGTGGACGATAAGGGTAAAATCTCTTTTATGGGCATGGAAAGCTATCTCTACAGAATGACATCAATACCCTGTATAAATAAAGGGTGCCCAAAAATAGGGATGGGTCTGGTCGCCGTACACACCACTTATAAAGTTGCGTTTAACTTCGGCCAAAGCAGCAGTTGTGGCCATGCTCTTATTGAACATCCTATTATAGAGCTCCACACTCAAATACATGGTTCCCGAATCGCTCACACTCCAAAGGGACGTCAATGTACTTCTCACCCCCGCATTGAAAAGAGCCTGGTTCAGTCCCTTGATGCCATCACCCGGGGACTCAATGCCCAAGGCGGTCTGACAAGCGCTTAGCATAACAAAATCGATGGGAAGATTCAGTTTTTCCACCTCGCCCACGACCAACATTCCATCTTCACCATCCACAGGTATGGGCTTTACCGTCATGGCAAAAGCACTAAGATCGAATACATATGGGTGCACACTGGCATGACTGGAAAGGTGAAGTGCCCTATACTTGCCCAGTTCGTTGGCCTTACTCATTCGCTTCAGTTCGTTCTCGGTCATCATATTATCCAGCCGGGTATCCGTGAGCGGCACTTGCTTCTGAATCAGCACCAC
>JAGQZL010000358.1 GCA_020434915.1 Allomuricauda sp.
CGTTCATGGCAACCGTCTCTTCACTTTCTTTTTCCTGATTCAAGTGGTCAGCAACTGCCTGATTTTGGTCAAGGGTATTTTCTGTGAGGGCATTTTTTGCACCCGAAATATCTTCCTGAAGAAGTTGGGTTTGGTTTCCATCGGCTTGAGTACCATTATTGGCCAAGGTCAAAACTTCTTTGTCTTCTTTTGCACTGGCAATGGTAGGCCCACGACCTTTGTTCTCCTTTCCGTTTTTTTCCTTGTCGATTTTTGCATTTGTTGCATTGTCGGCGACGGAATTGCCGGAAACATTGTTGTTAGTAGGCTCTTCTTCGGATGAACCGGCAAGCGCTTCTTGCGCTTGATTATTGGTTGGTGCCGAAAAGAGCTTGTCCTCAGTTCCGGTATCCTCGGATGATTCCGGATTGGAAGTGTTTTCCGTTTCGGAAATAATCTGATCGGTTCCTTCTGCGGCATCAAATGGATTGATGACAAAGAACAGGATGGCCAAAGCGGCGGCTACGCCCCCAAGTTGCCACCAAATCGGGATGACCCGTTTTCGTTGTTTCTTTTTGTCCAAGGAAGCTTCTATGGATTTCCAGACTTTCTCATCTGGAACTTCCTGAAAATCCTGAAAGGTGTCCTTGAACAATTGCTCTAAATTCTTTTTCCCCATCGTTGGTCTGTTTAAGCAATGTTGATTTTGGTTTTTTCTATTTTTTCACGCAAAATGGATTTGGCCCTTGCCAAATTCGATTTTGATGTGCCAGTGGATGTCCCCAACATCTCACTGATTTCCTTATGGCTGTAGCCGTCCAAAACGTACAGGCAGAATGTAAGTCTGTACTTGTGCGGCAGCTCTTGGATATATCCCAATAGCGTGGACAAACCGATATCGGTTTGGTTCGTGTCCACCTCTATTTCTTCTTGAATGTTCTCAGAAACGACATTCAGGTATTGTTCCTTTCTGTATTTCTGAAGTACGGTGTTAACGGTTATTCGTTTTATCCAACCTTCAAAGGAGCCTTGAAAACTGTACTGGTCTATCTTGTCAAAAATGATCATGAAGCTGTCGTGCAGATTGTCCTCTGCCTCAGCCCTGTTCTTGGAATACTTAAGACACATACCGAAAAGAATACCGGAATATCTCCGGTATAGTTCGGCCTGTGCCTGGCGCTTTCCTTTTTTGCAATTATGTATCAGTTCTTCAAGATCCAAATGTTGGTCAATTTTGGATTGTTGATTTCTAGTTTGTCGGGTCTTCGGCTATTACCGGGATGGTGTACTCCATAAATGTGGCATTTCCATTTGCGTCTTCACCTGCGTAGAATCTAAAGTGGTATTCCCCAGTATAGATTACGTTGAACCTTAATGTGGCCGCAACCTCCTCCAAAGCTTCGGTACAAGCAATGTCCTCATCCGTGAGTACAGATCCGATTACCACAATGTCCCTATCCGTTTCCGCCGTTCTGGTCACATCAAATCCTTCAAAGAAGGTACACCCATTGGGCCGAAGGAAGGTAACATTGATATCGTAGATTTCCCCAAATTCAAATGACTCGGGCACATCGGCATCCACAACATTGAGGGTGGTAAAGTAAAAATTGGGGGAATCATCATCCAGCTCACAAGAACTGAACCATGAGCATGCCACAAATAAAAAAATGGGCATTAGCACTTTTTTCATAATCAAATCCTTTTATCCCCTAGATGTACGGTATAAACAAGGGTTGCGTAGGATTTTCACAACCAAAGGCCTTTCTGCCCTAAAAGTGAATCTGCTATTGGGCGTTTACCGCAGCAATGGCCTCTTTGATCTTGGCCTCCAATTCTTCGGCAAGTTCGGGATTGTCCAGAAGAAGCGCCTTTACAGCATCTCTTCCCTGACCCAATTTGGTATCGCCATAGCTGAACCAAGAACCACTTTTCTTCACGATTTCATAGGCTACACCCAAGTCCAGGATTTCCCCTATTTTGGAAATACCTTCGCCATACATGATATCGAACTCCGCTGTTTTAAAGGGAGGGGCCACCTTGTTCTTCACCACTTTTACACGGGTCTTGTTCCCTTGAACCTCCCCATCGGTGTCCTTGATTTGGGTGGAACGGCGGATATCCAAACGAACAGAGGCATAAAACTTAAGGGCGTTACCACCCGTGGTGGTTTCCGGGTTTCCGAACATCACCCCGATTTTTTCACGGAGCTGGTTGATGAAAATCACGGTACATTTGGTCTTACTGATGGTGGATGTCAATTTTCGAAGGGCTTGGGACATTAAACGGGCATGCAATCCCATTTTGGAGTCGCCCATTTCACCTTCTATCTCACTTTTTGGGGTCAATGCGGCAACAGAATCCACGATGACAATATCAATGGCACCCGATCTTATAAGGTTGTCAGCGATTTCCAAGGCCTGTTCCCCATGGTCGGGTTGGGATATGATCAAGTTGTCAATATCCACCCCTAACTTTTTGGCATAGAAACGATCAAAAGCATGTTCCGCATCAATGAAGGCAGCAATGCCTCCTGCTTTTTGGGCCTCTGCAATGGCATGAAG
>JAGQZL010000359.1 GCA_020434915.1 Allomuricauda sp.
CCTTTGTTTCTCCCTGATGGCTTGCCTATTCATTACGGCCCAGGAATCCTCCCCAACCGAAAAAGACTCCATGGCCCTCCAAACGTTAAAGGAGGTTGTGGTGACCGGGGAAAGCCAAGTGATGTCCCTCAGCAAAAAACTCTTCAAGGTGGGGGTTTTGGACCAACAGGACATTGCCAAAGTGGCCGCCAACAACCTAGCGGATATCCTCAATTACAATTTGAACATTACCGTGACCCCGGATGCAGCCACAGGGCGTTCCACCATCAGCATGTTCGGGTTGGATGGCCAATATGTAAAAGTGTTGGTAGATGGTATTCCCATGGCCAGTGACAATGGTATGGGTAATAATATCGATATCACCCAGATCAATCTGGAAGATGTGGAACGCATTGAAATTGTGGAAGGTTCCATGGGAGTCCTGTATGGCGACAATGCCGTGGCCGGCGTGATCAATATTGTGACAAAACGTGGGGTGGAGGATAATCATGCCTGGCAGGTACAGCTATCACTACAAGAAGAAACGGTGGGCAACGAATACGGTCTTTTTGATGAAGGCCGGCACATCCAAAACCTCAACATTAGCCATCAGGCGAACAAAAATGTGGCATTTACCGTTGGAGCTTCCCGAAACGATTATGCCGGATTCTTCAATACCTACCAAGGCAAGGATTATGTGAACATTCAAGATAATACCGTGATCAACGATGGCCTACGGGGCACCGAATGGAGTCCCAAGGAGCAACTGACCACCTTCGGGAACCTCAACCTTTCCTTTGGAAAGCACGACATTTTTTACAAACTCAACTATTTTGACGAAACCGTCACCGTCTACAACCACGATGTCATCGGTCGGTTGGACAGTAACACCGGGGAGGCCAATCCCACCGCCTTGGATGAGAACTTCAACACCCAACGGTTGGTGAACAACCTCAATATTTCAGGACCCTTGGCCGGACCTATTTTGTACAACCTATCCTTCTCCCATCAAAACCAAAAAAGGTATTACCAACAATACGTGTACAACATTTTGCAACGGGGCATTGAGTCCTATGTGGCCGATGACCTTAGCCAATCGTCCAAAATCTGGTACTCCAAGGGGTTTGTGAACAACTTGGCACATCGTACGGAGGCCTTTAACCTGCAACTCGGCTATGAGTTCACCCACCAGACCGGCTTTGATGCCATTGCCACGGGGGAATACTCCAACGACGTGGTGGAAAACACCTTGGAGAACTATGACTTCTTCGGGGTGGTCGATTTTAACCTTACAAATAGATTATCCGTGCATCCCGGAGCGCGGTTTACCAGCAATTCCCAATTTGGAAATAAGCTGATTTGGTCCCTCTCCTCTACCTATAATTTCACGCCTACCTTCAAAATGAAAGCCATCTTGGGCTCCGCTTTCCGGGCACCCAATTTTGAGGAACTCTTCTTCTATTTTGTGGATGCCAACCACAATGTACAGGGGAATCCCGACCTTGACCCAGAGGATGGAATCTCCATTTTTGTGAACGTGGAAAACAAATACCCCATCGGTGAAAATGGCATCCTTCGGGCGGCCATCAAATCCTTCTATTTTGACATTCAGGACAAAATTGCGAATGTCACCATCGCCGACGGTAATAATGGCAACCGGTTCACCTTTGCCAATGTGGACTACTCCAAGATTTTAGGATTCGCGGTGGAAAACAGCATCAGCCTGAACAACTGGCAAGCCTCTTTGGGCGCCACCTATCTGGGCGAGTCCACTGCGATCAATGCATCGGAAACCAGCAATAGCGATTACCTCTGGAGCTTTAACCTCCAATCCTCATTGGGTTACACGGTTCCCTCTTGGAAGACCACCTTTTCTGCCCAACTAAAATACACCGGACGTACCCAAGTGGTCCTAGAAGGTGCCGATGGCCTGGTCGTGGGCCAAACCGATGCCTTCACCTGGATGGATGCCTCCGTAAAAACCGATATCACGAACAACCTGGGGCTTACCCTGGGAGCACGAAACATCTTCGACATTGTTACCGTTAATGCCACCGATGTCCCTACCGGGGCCCACGGAGCCTCCACCACATCCAGCAGGCTGTTCGGCAACGGAAGATCTTATTTTTTAAAACTCCATTACAAATTCAATCTTAATTAAAACCAATGAAAAAAACGATTCAATTGACCGCCATGGCCCTACTGTTTATCTTGGGTTCATGCAGTGACGACAAAGATGACAACCTCATCGATTTTAAGGTAAGCTTTAACAGTGCCACGGTAAGCACCACCGAAGAAGATACCACCAAGGATATTACCCTGACCTTTTCCCGTGCTGCTTCGGAATCGGGGACCATTACACTCTCCTACTCGGGGGAAAATGCGGAGTATGGCACCGATTTCACCACGTCACCTGCCGGGGATTCAGGTACCATTTCAGTCCCTGTGGCCGAGGGTGATGTGAATGCTACGTTTACCTTTACCAAACTGCAAGACCCCGTGGAAGGGACCACCAAATCGGTGACCTTTTCCATTGATGGG
>JAGQZL010000035.1 GCA_020434915.1 Allomuricauda sp.
AGATGTATAGCACCTGAAAAATCCTTTTGTAAACATGATACAATGGATTCATCAATTTGGGTACTGTAATCCTTTATAAAAGGGCGTTTTTTGTAAAAACCTTCTGTAATTGAAATTGTGTAACCTAAGTTTAGGAATTTTCTAGCAAATATTTCAAATATTTTTTCTTCTAACTGTTCATTATTTTCCTTTTCAACAAGTCTTTCTAAAACACCAATTTCAAAACCTTGATTATAAGGATGGAATAGAATCCAATTGTGTTTTTGTAATTTTGAATTTAAGGAATCAATTCTCTTTATTTGATCTATTTCTTTATTAATAGATTCAATTTTTTTTTGAAACTTTTCTTTTATAGAATCCACTTTTAATTAAGAAATTAATTCTCTTTCTTTTTCTGTTCCAATGAATCGGTCTTTTGAGTTTTAAATTTTGGATCGTCTTCTCTGTTTTGAAGATCTTTCGGTTTTAACTTGGAAGCCTCTGGAAGTTCCATTTCTTCTTCGGGTGTGTCTTCAAAAAATTCGCCTTCGTCTTCGGGTAATGGAATACCTTGAATCTTTGGGAGTATAGGTGCTGGTTTTCCTTTAAACAAATCCTGTTTGGTCAACAAGCGTTCATCGCCACGCCAGATAAAACCTTTTAAGAGTCTTACATTTTCTGGAAACTGGGAGGGTGGGTACACTTTTCCGGGGACTTTCTTTAAAAACCGAATGCCTATTATTTTCTGATTTTCCAAGTATAATTGAATAGAACTGGAGGTATTGTTGTTGATCCCCACTAATTCTTCTTTATCGTTTCGGGAGTAAAAAATGACTTCGGTGTTTTTTATGATATTTACCGTATCCAACTGATTTTTGGTAAACAAGCCAATGAGTCGTTCTCCTTTTACTTGATTGTATCCTGCACTATCTTTTTGCACCAAAAAGGCATTATTGAACACCTTTAGAGTATCCAATTCGTCTGTGAGTTTGTTATTCAGTAAATGAATGGTATCGCCCGTCATTTGGTTTTCACCGCTCCAAAGAATAGGTTCACGAAGCATTTTAGTAATTCCCAGTTTTTCATTTACATAAATGGAATCACATTTTCCACTAGTAGGTTCTTCACCCTCCAGTCCTTGTTTAAACATTCGGGCACGATAAAATCCTTTAATAATCCGGTTTTCGGGTTTTCCTGTAACTCGAAGCGTATCTGCGTGTACGTACACCGAATCGTTTTCCTGAAGGGTTACCGCCACTGCCCTCTTAGTAATAAATACCGAATCCTGATCCCGAAAAACTTCGGCATAATGCCCACGGATAATACTTTTATTGAGGGTATCCAACACTTTTATATTGTTGGTAGCTGAAGCAAAACCGGTATTTCTGTTGAAGAAAATACTGTCGCCATAAAGAATTCGATTGTTGTAATCTACTCTCGAATTTTTTACAAAATGGCCAATATTGGTTCGTGTGTTGTAAAACCCTCTTTCGCAATAGACGGTACTGGTTTCACTCACAATTTTAGATTCCCCATAGAGGTAAGCACCACCACTTTCTGAATAAAAATCGAGTTGGGGAGAGGTTACCGTATATTTTGGGTTTACAATTTTTACTTCTGAAAGAAATTGGTATTTCTTCGACTCGGCATAATAACGACCTATTCTGCTGGTTAACACACTGGCGGTGTCTCGAACGGTCCCTCCGGTGCGATAATAGGCTTGCTGTTTAATTCTGTCAAAATAGAGCGTGTCTGTTGAAAGAGTTGTCTTTGGCTCTGTGAGCATAACATTTCCGGCAGCAAAGGCAAAAGAAGTGTTGCCGTTATACTCGCCATAATTGCTGGTCATGCTTACCGTGTCCCCTTGTGAAATGCGTACTTTTCCGTAGGCTTTTACAAAATTGTCTTTAAAATACACAAAGGCCTGGTCGCACCACATTTCAACCCCTTCATGAATGATATATACTTGTCCTGCTTCATCACGAGTGTAGATAAGTGCTTCGGGGAATTCCGGTTTTTTTTCAAAATAGCCCGATTTTACCAATACTTTGGTAGTTTTTGTGGTATCAATAATTTTTACCTGTGCTTCGGAAATACTTCCGAAGAAAATAAAAAGAGAGAAGAATATGTAGCTTGATAATTTCAAAATCAAGCAAATTTAATGGGATTTTCAGTATTTACCACTACTTTTTTCTAACTATCCATATATCTTGAGGGAGCCAATTATTTTGCGGCTTTTGTACAATATGCTCTAAAATTTCAAAATCTTTCAAAAGTTGTTCCATAAACTTGACGGGCTGAAATGCAGAATACGTTCTATGCCCTTCTTTTACTTTTCCTCTAACAATAATTGTATCGTTTTGATATTTAGCCAGTTCTGAATTTGTAAGTATGGTTTTGAAATTATCACCCTGTGTGGTAATATAGAGTATTCCGTGCGGTTTTAAAATTCTTTTTAACTCTTTAATCCACTCATAATGTTGTTTTTCAGAAAGGTGGGTTAACACCGAAAGGCTATATATAATATCGAAAAAGTCATTCTTATATGGTAAGGAAGCCTCAATAGTATTCAGGTTAAATTGTATGTCCGGTAAATTTTCAGAATTCCAAGTTATTGATTTTTTGTTATAGTCAGTTCCATAAAAGGAGCAGTTTTGAGTTGCTATTTTGGGGAAATGCCTTATAATTCTAGCGGGGCCACAGCCCCAATCTAAAATGGTTACATCTTTAAGTTCTTTATGTTTTTTTAAATGATTGGCAATATACTGGGCTTCTTTATATCCTTCGTTGTAGTATTTATCATAATTTAACTGAAACGACTCATACATTAAGTAATCTGGCGGCAACAGAATAGAAGGGTTCTCACTTTTAAACAGAGCATTGGCTTTTTTATTTTTTATTCGCATAATATGATACCGAAGCATATCTGCGAAATAAAGAAGATTAAAATTTCTTAATACTCCAGAAAAAGTACTCTTTAAGCCCATCTTTTTTAGTTGAAAAATTTATCTGTGAATTGTCTGCGTTCTATCCGGACCCACCGATACAATTTTGATAGGAACTTCCAGTTCCTTTTCAAGAAATTGGATGTAATCATTCAATGCTTTTGGAAATTGAGAGGTCGTTGTCATCTTGGTTAAATCTTCTTTCCAACCTGCCATTTCGGTATATATTGGCGTTACGTTTTCCTCTTCAATATTGTAGGGTAAGTGAGTGATGGTTTTGCCTTTGTAATTATAGGCAGTACATACGTTAAGGGTATCAAAACCGCTTAAAACATCGCCTTTCATCATCATTAATTGAGTAACACCGTTTACTTGTACCGCATATTTTAGCGCTACCAAATCTAACCAACCACAGCGTCTTGGGCGACCTGTGGTAGCACCAAACTCGTTCCCCACACGCCCCATGGTTTTTCCATACTCATCAAACAATTCGGTAGGGAAGGGGCCGCTTCCTACGCGGGTAGCATAGGCTTTAAAAATTCCAATAACCTCTTTTATGGTGTTAGGGGCAACTCCCAAACCGGTACAAGCACCTGCTGCGGTAGTGTTTGAAGAAGTCACGTAAGGATAGGTTCCAAAATCAATATCCAATAACGAACCCTGAGCACCTTCGGCCAAAATAGATTTTCCGGTTTTTTGCGCTTGGTATAAATATTCTTCACTGTCGATAAAAGTAAGTTCTTTTAAGGTCTCAACGGCTTTAAAGAATTCGGTTTCCAGTTCTTTTAAATCGTATTGTATATCTACATTGTAAAAATCGATCATCGCTTCGTGTTTGTTGGCCAAAGCGCGGTAGCGATCTTTCCAATCGGTTAATTCAGTATCCCCCACTCGAATTCCGTTGCGGCCTGTTTTGTCCATATAGGTTGGACCTATTCCTTTTAGGGTAGAACCTATTTTTGCTTTTCCTTTGGAAGCTTCACTGGCTGCATCCAGTAAGCGGTGTGTAGGTAAAATAAGGTGTGCCTTTCGGGAAATGAGCAATTTCTTTTTGAAATCGATATTGAATTTTGATAAATTTTCCAGCTCTTTTTTGAAAATAACCGGGTCAATGACGACCCCGTTTCCTACCACATTTACTGCATTTTCATGAAATATCCCACTAGGGATGGTATGCAGTACGTGTTTAATACCATCAAACTCTAATGTGTGCCCGGCATTAGGTCCCCCTTGAAAACGAGCAATAATGTCGTAATTTTTAGTAAGTACATCAACAATTTTTCCTTTTCCTTCGTCTCCCCATTGGAGTCCAAGCAATAAATCTACCATGAAATGAGTGGGTTATTCAGTTAGGTTTTCTTCTTTTTTGTTTCGGGTTCCGTAGAAATATAATGAGTGGTTGTTGATCTTGATGTCAAAAACCTCCTCAATGGTCTTTTTGATGGATTGGATACGGGGATCGCAGAATTCTACTACTTCGCCTGTATCTGTTAGGATCACATGGTCATGTTGGCGATCAAAATAGGATTTCTCGTATTGGGCCTGGTTCTTGCCAAACTGATGTTTGCGGACCAACTTGCACTCCAACAACAATTCAATGGTATTGTAGAGAGTGGCCCTACTAACGCGGTAGTTTTTGGTCTTCATTTTGATGTAGAGGGATTCCACGTCGAAATGATCGTCACTATCATAAATTTCCTGTAAAATGGCGTAGCGTTCAGGGGTTTTTCGGTGTCCTTTTTTCTCGAGGAAAGCAGTGAACACATTTTTTACAATTTCCTGATTCTTATTGTTGTCCATGGTGTAATACCTATCCTAATACACAAAGGTACAGCTAAAAATTAAATTCTGTTCACTTTGTCAATACCATCCACTTGCTTTAGGTTATCTATTAGGCGTTTGAGGATGTTGTTGTTTTTGACCACCAAGGTGATCTTTCCCTTAAAGGTACCACCATCCGCACTAAAATTAAGGTTGCGCATGTTCACGTGCATATTGTCCGAAATAATTTTGGTGATTTCCTTCACCAATCCCAAATTATCGATACCTGTAAGCTCAATGTCCACGGAGAATTCCTCCTGCGTGGAATCGATCCATTTGGCACTCATGATACGGTAGGCATAGTTGGACTGCAGGGCAATAGCGTTGGGGCAATTTTTCTTGTGCACTTTGATGCCGTCGTTGACACTTACAAAACCAAATACGTCGTCACCGGGAATGGGATTGCAACACTGTGAAAGTTTATAGTTCAACCGCTCTTCCTCTTTGCCAAATACCAATAAATCGTATTTCTTGGTAATCTCATCCTTGTCCACATCTTTGGGCACAGGGGTCTTTCTGATCCTGTTCTTGAAGAAGTTGATGAAGGCATTGTGATAGGACGATGAAAAATCTTTCAACCGATCGTTGTCGATGACCCCGATCCCTACGCGATAGAACAAATCCAAACTGGTTTTTAGTTTGAAATAGTTGACCAACTTGTTCACGGTATCCTCGTTCAAATTGATTTTTTGGGCCTTAAGTTTTCTGCGAAGAATTTCCTTACCCTCGGCGGCCACCTCTTTTTTCTCCTCGCTCAAGGAAGATTTGATTTTGGAACGGGCACGTGCCGTTTGGGCATAGTCCAACCAGCTTTGGGTAGGTTTGGCACTGTCCGAGGTTATGATTTCCACTTGGTCACCACTACGGAGCACGGTACCCAATGGAACCAGCTTTCCGTTGACCTTGGCACCCCTGGTACGCATGCCAATTTCTGTGTGGATATTGAAAGCAAAATCGAGTGCGGAGGCCCCTTTTGGCATGGATTTCAGGTCTCCTTTCGGCGTAAAAACAAAAATTTCCTTGGCGTAGAGGTTAAGTTTGAACTCTTCCACAAAATCAACCGCATTGCCATTGGCAGTCTCCAAAGCTTCTTGGAGTTTGTTCAACCACTCTTCAATGCCCTGTTCTTTTTGGGCGCCATGTTTGTATTTAAAGTGGGCCGCATAGCCTTTTTCGGCAATCTCATGCATACGTTCACTGCGTATCTGTACTTCTACCCATTTGCCCTTTGGCCCCATTACTGTAATGTGCAGGGCCTCATAACCGGTGGATTTGGGTGAGGTGATCCAATCCCTTAGACGAATGGGGTTAGGAGTGAAGTGATCGGTAACAATCGAATATATTTTCCAAGCAAGGAATTTTTCGTTTTTGCGATCGGATTTATAAATGATACGGATGGCAAACTTGTCATATACTTCATCAAAGGAAACATTCTGCTGTTTCATTTTCCTTCGAATAGAGAAAATGGATTTCATCCGACCTTTGATGTAATAATTGAGTCCCTCCTTGTCCAAAGAGGTTCGGATCACATTGGAAAAAGCTTCTATGTATGCCAGGTTTTCCTCTTCGGTATCCTCAATTTTCCCTAAAATATCATTGTAAACCTCTGGTTCAGTGTATTTGAGGGCCAAATCTTCCAATTGGGTCTTGATGTTGTACAATCCTATCCTATGGGCCATTGGCGCATAGATATACAGTGTTTCGGAAGCAATCTTTACCTGTTTGTGCTCTGGCATGGAGTCCATGGTGAGCATGTTGTGGTACCGATCCGCAATCTTGATGATGATCACGCGGACATCATCATGCAGTGTCAACAACATTTTTCGGAAGTTCTCCGCTTGCTGACTGATGTCCTTGTCCTTTTTTAGGTGGGCAATCTTGGTGAGCCCGTCCACGATCCTCGCTACGGTTTCCCCGAACATTCTTTCAATATCATCCAGAGTGTATGGGGTGTCCTCCACCACATCATGCAGCAGGGCAGAGGCAATGGAAACGGCATCCAAACCTATTTCCGAAGCCACGATCTTGGCCACCGCTATTGGATGGAAAATATAGGCTTCGCCGGATTTTCTTCTTTGGTCCTTGTGGGCATCCACAGCCACATCAAAGGCGGAGCGTATCAGTTTCTTGTCCTCATCGGTCAAGGTCTGATAGCTGATGCGAAGCAATTCCTTGTACTGCTTGGCAATCTCCTTGTTCTCTTTTTCTATAGCTGCGGCTGTCATAGTATATTAAAATTACTACAATCCTGTTAGGTAAACAACAAAAACTATGCCTTTAGGTTACGGATTCGCTCCACCAAAGGAGGGTGTGAGTAGTGCACAAAAACATAGGCAGGGTGTGGGGTAAGATTGCTCAAACTGTTTTTGGACAACTTTTTCAATGAGGTTACCAAAGGAGTGGCAGCGAAGGTGTTCTTGGCATAGTCATCTGCTTGGAACTCAAATCTTCTGGACAGATAGTTCATGGCCAACCCTGTTATTTCGGAGATAGGGCTGTACAAGAGGGCAAAGCCCACCAATGCGGCATGAAAGCTGGGTGTACTCACCCCGATGGCCAAGGACATCTCCGGATGGTTGATGAACAATGACAAGATATAGAGGGTAACCCCTGAAAGGGCCAAGGACAAAACCAGGTTAAAAATAATATGATGCTTTTTGTAATGCCCCACCTCGTGTGCCAAAACCGCTACTATCTCCTCCTCTTCCAAATCGTTGATCAAGGTGTCAAAAAGCGTGATACGCTTTTCCTTTCCAAAGCCTGAAAAATAGGCATTTGCCTTGGTGGATCGTTTGGAACCATCAATCACAAAAACGTTTTTGAGTTCAAAACCTACTTTATGGGCATAGTTTTCAATGGACTTTTTCAAGCTTCCCTCTCCTAGCGGGGTTTGCTTGTTGAACATGGGAACGATTAATCTACTGTAGAAGAGATTGATGAACAAAATAAATACCCCCACCATGATCCAGGCATATATCCAAAAGTTGGGCCCGGTCCCTTGATAAAACAGTATGAAAAGGGCTAAGATGCCACCTCCTAAAACGGCGCCCAAAATTGCCCCCTTCAACTTGTCAGCAAAGAAAAGGGCTTTAGTGGTCTTGTTAAAACCGTAGGACTCCTCGATCACAAAGGTGCGATAATAGGAAAAGGGAATTCCCAAAATGGCACTTCCAAAAGTGATGATGCCAAAAAAGACCAAGGCCATCGGAATGGTGTTATCCGTAAAGGAGCGTGTAAGCCGGTCCACCCACTCAAATCCCCCGAACCACAAAAAGCAAAGGGTCAGAACCAATGAAAATCCATCGGAAAGCAGCCCAAAACGGTAATTGGCTTTTTTGTATTGCTGCGATTTTTGGTATTCTGTCTCATCAAATACATCGGAGAGCTCGGTCGGCAAAGTGGACTTAAACCGTTTGGCATTGAGGTATTCCAAAAGCTGATGGACCAGATATTGGACAATCAGGATTACCAGAATGACATAAAAGAGTAGATTTTTTTCCATAGCTTAAAATCCGCGTTGCCGCTTCGCCTCAAATATAAGTATTGCCGCTGATACCGAAACATTCATGGAATCAATTTCCCCTTGCATCGGGATAATGATGTTTTGGTCGGAATTTTGGAGCCAACTTTCGGTCAATCCCGTGGCTTCGGTGCCCATGACAATGGCACTGGCAGCTGTGAAATCACATTCCACATAGTTTTTGGAGGCTGAGAGGGCAGCGCAGTAGATTTTGATTTGGTTCGATTTGAGAAATTGTATGATTTGCTCGGTGCTTCCCATACCAATTTGGTTGGTAAAGACACAGCCGACACTGGATCGTACAATGTTTGGGTTATATAGGTCGGATTTGGGATTCGCAATTAAAACGGCATCCACGGCCGCAGCATCGGCAGTTCGCAACAAGGCGCCGATATTTCCCGGTTTTTCTGGTGCTTCGGCAACAAGAACCAATGGTTTCTTGGTTTTGAAATGGATGTTGTCCAAGGAATGGTCTTTGGCTTCCAGGATGCCCAGTATGCCTTCGGTAGTACCCCTATGGGCCACTTTCTCATAGACAGGTTTGGATAATTGGATGGTTTCCACATTGGAGCCAGGCTTTACACGGGAATTGATCTCAGGGCAGTATAACAATTGTTTAAGGACATATCCGCCTTTTTGCGCCAGTTCCAATTCCCTTTGTCCTTCCACGACAAAGAGACCGGTTTTTTTCCGCTCACGGGATTTTTCCTTTAAAAGCAGGATTTTTTTCACCAAAGGATTTTGGACACTGCTGATCAATTTGGGCTCCATCACAAGGTAAAAATAGCATTTCTTGTAATCTAAAAAAGGTGTTTTCGACCAAGTGACAAAATTAAATCAATGAAAAAAACAACCATCCTATTGGCGACCTTGGCACTTTTTGCATGCAAGCAGTCGCCTAAAAATGAAAAAAACAACACCTCGGAAACCATTACTGAGGCAATGGAAGAATCCCACTATCCGGAGCAGATGATGAAGGTTTTTGAAGCCCATGGCGGGGTACAACTCTGGAAACAACAACGTACATTGTCCTTTGTGCTGCCAAAACCAAACCAGCCTGAAACCCATACCATTGACCTTTGGTCCCGGAAAGACAGGATAGACATGGGAACCAATTCCATCGGTTTTGATGGACAACAGGTGTGGCTTTTGGATCCTGATGGAACCTACAAGGGTGATCCGGTCTTTTACCATAACCTGATGTTCTATTTTTATGCCATGCCTTTTGTATTTGCGGATGATGGCATTATGTATTCTGCAACAGAGGATTTAGAGTTTGAAGGAAAGATGTATCCCGGACTAAAAATTGCTTACAAAACTGGTGTAGGGGCTTCCTCCAATGATGAGTATTATATTCATTTTGACCCAGATACCCAACAAATGGCTTGGTTGGGATATACGGTGACCTATCGGTCTGGGGAGAAATCGGATAACGTGAGATGGATACGTTACCATGATTGGCAGCGCATTAATGGTGTTTTGCTTCCCAAAGCGATTACGTGGCACAAGTATGAGGGCAGGACCATTTTGGAACCCCAAAGTACAGTTGGGTTTGAAGAGGTATCTTTGGATACCAACCCCAAAGAGGATTCATTTTATGCGAAACCTTCCGGGGCCAATTTCGTCCCGTTGAAAGTTCAGTAGCTATAAATAATAAAGGGCATCCAACTGGATGCCCTTTTACTTTTTCAGGAGTTATTGTCCTGCTTTCTCTCTTTCATATTTACCCATATACCTTTGCCAAAGCTCCGTTTGATGGGTCTCCAGGGAAACGTCCCTGCCATCAATGTAGGCTTTGCTCAATTGGTTGGTACGCATGTCCAAGGCATCCCCTTCAGAAATGAACAGAGTGGCACTTTTACCCACTTCCAAGGTTCCGTACATGTCATCTATTCCTAAAATTTTGGCTGTATTGCTGGTCAACAGTTTTAATGCAGTTTCCTTGTCCAATCCCTGGGCCACAGTCTGACCTGCATAAAAGGCCATGTTTCTGGTCTGGAAGTTTGCTGCATCTTTATTTTGCAAACCGACCAACAAACCTGCCTCCACCAATAGTTTTGGCAATTTATAGGGTAGGTCATAGTCATCATCGTCAAATTCTGGCAAGGAATGGGTGCGACCTACCAGAACGGGGATGCTGTTTTCCTTTAGGAAATCGGCAATCTTATTGGCCCTGTATCCCCCAACGATCACGATATGTTCCACGCCAACTGCTTTGGCCATGTTCACCGCATCCGTCATTTCTTTTTCACCGTCTGCATGGATGTAGAGACGTTTAGATCCATTAAAAAGTCCTTGCATGGCAGCAAAAGGAAGATTTTTCTCTTTTTCGGAAGTCTTTCCATAGGCGCCTGAGTTTTGGAAGAACATTTTGATATCTCCCACTTGCTCATCATACTTATCGTTGGGTACAAACCCCCTTGGCTCACCGGCCCACCATCTTCCTCTTCTAAAAAAGGATGGCCAGTTCATATGAATGCCATCATCGGTTTTTACGGCGGCATCTTCCCAGTTCCACGCATCAAATTGAACAATGGAAGAGGTGCCCGAGATGGTTCCGCCTTGTGGAGTTGCCTGACCAATCAAAACCCCATTGGGTCGCATACTCTCCACTACTTTAGATTCCGAGTTATAGGCTATGATGCTCCTTATATGGGGAATCATCTCACCAATCTCATCCTGGTCGTCACTGGCCCTCACTGCATCTACTTCCACCAATCCCAAGGATTTGGCAGGTGCTATGAATCCGGGGTAGACGTGCTTTCCTTTGGCATCGATCATGGTGCCTATGGTCGGAACCATAAGGTCGGCCCCAATGGCGGTGATTTTTCCATCCTTAAAAATGATGGTGCAGTTTTCAATGACTTCCCCGTTACCAATATGGGCGGTTGCACCCAAAATGGCTACCTGCTCGGATTGGGGAGGTGCAGGGGTCTGCTGTGCGTTCAGTGAAACCCCAAAAACAATGGCTATTGCTAAAAATATTCTTTTCATGATTTCTGTTTTATTCGGTTTCACATTCAAATCGTTCTTTCTTGCTTTGCACCGGAGTCCTTGTTTTCCCTCCTTTTTTATTGTCGTTCAACATCATCCCGATGAGTTTGTTGCGCTCCTTTTTAACAGATTCCCGCATCATTTTGTCTTTTTCCAGATCGAAGTACACTTTTCCCTCGATCAAGGTTTTTTCTGCCTTGGCATATACGGATAGTGGATGGTCGCTCCATAGAACGATATCGGCGTCCTTGCCTTCTTCAATGCTTCCCACTCGGTCATCCAAATGCAAAAGCTTGGCAGGGTTCAAGGTCACCATTTTCCAGGCTTCCAATTCGGATACACCCCCATATTTGACCGTTTTACCGGCTTCTTGGTTCAATCTTCTGGACATTTCGGCATCATCACTGTTGATGGCCACAGTCACCCCTTGGCTTGCCATGATGGCCGCATTGTAGGGAATGGCATCGTTTACCTCATACTTGTAGGCCCACCAATCGCTGAAGGTTGAACCACCTACACCGTGTTTGGCCATTTTGTCAGCCAATTTGTAGCCTTCCAAAATGTGGGTAAATGTGTTCATGCGGAAGTTGAATTTCTCCGCTACTTTCATCATCATGTTGATTTCGGTTTGCACATAGGAATGGCAGCTGATGAATCGTTCGCCGTTCAGGATTTCTGCCAGAGTCTCCATTTCCTCATCATAGCGGAAAGGTTGACCACTTTTTTTCTTGGCATCGTATTCTTTCGCCCGTTGGAAATAATCCGTATACACTTGTTCCACACCCATTCTGGTCTGTGGGAAACGGGAATAACTGCCCCAGTTGGACTGTTTCACGTTTTCACCCAAGGCGAACTTGATGAATTTTGGGGAGTTGGGGAAAATCAACCCATCGGCGTTTTCACCCCATTTTAACCGCAGAATGGCAGAGCGTCCCCCAATTGGGTTGGCGGAACCATGTAGCAATTGGATGGTAGTTACACCACCGGCCAAATTCCTGTAAATGTCCATGTCGGTCGGGTCGATGACATCCTTCATACGAACTTCTGCAGAAGAGTTGTGACCGCCCTCATTGATGGCCAAGGCCGCTATGTGTGAGTGTTCATCGATAACCCCGGCTGTCAAGTGCTTGCCTGTGGCATCTACCATGGTAGCTCCACCAGCGCGTAAGTCCTTGCCCACTTTGGAAATCTTTCCATTTTTCACCAGTACATCGGTGTTTTCCAAGATGCTTTCACCTGTCCAAACCGTGGCATTTTTGAAAAGTATGGTTTCTTGCTTGGGTTTTGTTGTATATCCATAGCCCACATTAGGATAGGTCAATGACACCAACTCTGGCATTTCGGCCACGGAATCCTCGGATTTTTCCTCGAATGCCTTGGTTTTTGTCATAGTTGCGGTGGATTCGTCCCCATTTGGTGATACGAGCATTCCTTTTATGGTCTCCGAGCCGGGTAGGGCATGGGCCACAAATCTATAGGACGCTTCACCATCCTCTGAGAAGGCAAGGTTAAGCCAATCGGAACTGTAATTTATTTTGGATTCCAGCTTTTCCTCCCCTTTTTTGATTTCAGCTTTTGGCTTATCAATTTCCCCGGTTACGGACACACTGAACGTATTTCCATTGGCGGAAAGGTCGTAATCTCCCCGTACGTCCACCAAATCCATGGATTGGATAATGTTCTGGCTTCCTTGTACCCAGTTTTCGTAAAGCACGGTGCCTTTGTCAAAAATGCCTCCGGAGGTAATCAAGAAGTTGGCTTGGCTACCGGGTTGTAGGGAACCTATTTCACTTGACTTGCCCAATAGGGCGGCAGGTACTGTTGTCAAGGCTTCCAGGGCTTTTGTCTTGGGTAGCCCATAGGTAATGGCCTTCATCAATTTTTCCTTGAGGTCCTTGGGCGATTTTAAATCGTGCAAGGTTATGGAAAACTCAATGCCATTGTCAGCCAACACTTTAGGGTTGGATGGGGCCAAATTCCAGTGTCGCATATCTTTTAATGCAATGTATTTGGCCTGGTAAGGGTTGGATACATCAAAGGCATCCGGGAAATTCAAAGGCAAGATTAATTTGGCATTGGTAGCCTTGATATCGGCAATACGTTGGTATTCATCGCCTCCTGCAAGAATGGCGTATTGAATGCCAAAAATATCCCCAATCTTATCCGCTCTCAGCACATTGCCGTTATCTCCTGCGGCAAAAATTTGGGTCATTCCCTTGTTGGCGATCAGCGCCTCCAAGGAGCGATCCTTGGTGTCCACATTTCCTTTGCTGTACCAATCCATATCATAATACATTTGGCGCAAAAGGGCCATGGCACCCATCAAGGAGCCGGGATAGGATTGCGCTTTGGCAACACTTTTACTGAAGGAGAAATATTGGGCTGATTTGTCGGATAGGATTCGCTGCGCCTCTGTACCTTGGTCGTTAAGGGCTACCAGCAATCCGGTACCTCTGGCAATACCATCCTGGATGTGGGTATTTACAGCCCCAAATCCAGCTTTTCTAAGTTCATCTGCCTTCTTGGAATCATAGCTGAAACTATTGATGGCATTGTTTTCCGGCATAACGTGGTCGTTCCAGTAAAATCCTTCGCGATCAGGTCCGTATTGGGCCGATCTTCCACCACCGCTGGCACGTTTTGGAGGTGCTACCCCAAAATTGGAGAAAACATCGACAAAGGAAGGGTAAATGGATTTTCCTTTCAAATCCTCAACAACTGCATTCTTTGGAATGCTCACTGATTTTCCAACTTGGACCACTTTGCCATTCTGGATCAACAAGGTTCCGTTCTCCACCACCTGTGTTGGGGTAATATAGATCTTGGCATTGGTAAATGCCGTGTAATTGTTGTTCTTTGCCTTTACACCATCATTTTTTGGAAAATAATCTTGTGCAAACAAAGAAACACTGCCCAAAAAAAAGGTCAGTGCCAAGAGTTTAATTTTCATAAGGTTAATATTGAATTAGTTGGTCTAATATAACCTTTGTGCCACGACCTCACAAGTTTGAAGAAGGTGCTTGGAGCCGATTTTGATGATTGATCATGAGCCCCACGACGGAGTTGTAACTTTTGATGCCTTCCTTTTGGTTGTTCACCTTCAAAAATGTGTTGAACACGGACTTGAAGACAGGTTCCATGGGGTTTTCATATTTTTTCCAAAAATCTTGCAATTCCTTGAAATTTTTCCTCACTCCAAGGTTGACTGAAGCCAAAATCTCATTGTATTGCTGTTCGTCCTTTAAATAAAGATCGTTCAAACAGTAACCAAGGGCATGGTGGTAGGCGGAGTATTTAAAATAAGGGTCCTCACTTTGTGAGGTCACCAAAAACCCAATAAAGTTTGTGGCTTCCTCAGCGGAATATCCCAATTGATGACCTACTTCATGGCCACTAACAGCCGGCATCCTGAACAAGGGTGTAATACCATTCACTTGGGCTTCATTGGTAAAAGGATTCAGATAGCCTCCATATCCCATTACCGTCAACGGGAGACTATAGATGGAAGATTTTAGACTGGGGTGGGCGTATTCAAAATCTGGATATTGTTTTTGGATATTCCCATATGCCTCCTCCGTTTTTTGAAAAATCTCTTTTTTGGAATAAGGTATATGGACCGGAGAAAGACTGTCCCCGGTCAGTTGCATTTGGTATGCATTTGCCTGAAGGGTAATGTACTTGGTAAAATCTACCAATTCCTGAAGGGTATATTTCCGCTCAATATCCAGTTTCCAAGTAATGGGCTGGCGGTAATAATTCAAGCCCCAAAGCAAATGGAAAGCAAAATAAACAATGGAAAGCACAGTTACTGTGTTCCTTAAAAACAGCAAAGGTTTCCTTTTGATGGACTTCCAATGTTTGTAGATATATCTCACTGCCAGAAGGCCCAATACGGTGTACAGGATGTCCCCAAAAGATATGGGCAACCATC
>JAGQZL010000360.1 GCA_020434915.1 Allomuricauda sp.
ACCTGGATGTGGATATTGATGCCACGTTGGAGATAGAAGGAGTGCCTTTGGATAGTTTCAGCTTGGAAAATCACCCCAAGATATTGTCACTTGATTATAAGATTGAAGGACTTGAAGTGGACAAACGGTTGAAAGCCAATAAACTGCTTCCCAAGTTGGATTTGGAATACAATTTTATTACAGAAACGCCGGAGTTCATCAATTCGTTCATCACCGAAAATTACAAGGGAGGGCTTACGTTTCAATTGCCGTTGTTTTTGAGAAAGGAAAGAGGGGATTTGAAATTGGCCAAGTTTAAACTGCAGGATGCGGAGTTGGAGCGTGACAATGCCCAACTGGAAATCCAGAACAAAGTCATTGCCCTGTACAATGAGTTGGATTCCTACACAAGACAGAACCAGTTGATCGGCGATATTGTAAAGGATTATTCCATACTCTTGTCCGCGGAGGAACGAAAATTCAGTTTTGGGGAAAGTTCTTTGTTCTTGATCAATTCGAGGGAAAGCAAGTTGATAGATGCTTACCTGAAACAAAATGAAATGCAGAACAAATTCTACTACACAAAGGCCCAACTGTTCAAAAGTTTGGCCATAAATCCAAAATTATTATGATGCAGAGGCTGGATGTAAGGTTTGTAATTGAAAAACAACCAATGACAAAAGTCAGTTAATGGGGCAGTGGCCCACAGTAATTTTGGAAAAATTTTTTTAATGGAAGTATTGGAGAAGAATCAACTGGAAATTGTACAGGAAAGTATTTTAAAAGGGATGGATTGTCCCGTTTACCGAGATTTGGTCAATGACTTGGCAGAAAACGGAAAAACTACGGGAGAAGAGCAATCCGAAATCAAGGTGAACTATACCCAGCTCAACAATCGCAGGATGAACCGTTGGGACAAAACCTTCAAGCTTTCCGAATCCGTACAAGAAAAATTGGCCAATTTAGATACTGAATATGTATTCTTGACCATTACTGAAAGTTGGTGTGGGGATGCTGCCGCAAGTTTGCCCGTGGTGAATAAAATAGCGGAAGCCAGTGCCAACATTTCACTGAAAGTGGTGTTGAGGGATGAAAACCCTGAATTGATCAATGCTTTTTTGACCAACGGTACCCAATCCATTCCCAAGGTGATTATTTTGGACAAAGCGAACAACGAAATTGTAGGCGATTGGGGTCCTAGGCCTAGTTTTGCCACCCAAATGGTTGAAGATCAGAAAAGAGTACATGGCAAACTCACCGATGAATTCAAACAAGAACTTCAGGTGTGGTACAATAAGGATAAAGGAGAGAATATCCTAAACGATATGTTGGGATTACTTGGGTTGGAATAGGTAAGTGATCGTTCCAATTTGGGAATTCTTACTACTTGGGCTAAATCTGGCCTTGAGTGCATAGGTGATGGCATTGTCCACCAAACAACCGTTACTGGTCCCCGAGCTTTTGTCATTGAAATCCGCCTCGGTCACATAGCCGTTGGCATCCACTTTTATATTGATGACCACTTTGCCTCCTTCAATACAAGTATAGATGGGAGGTGGCAAGCGATAGGCATTTCGGTCTACCAAGGAAAAGGAAATGGATGTGCGTTTATCCTTTAAATGATTGGTGAACTCCTCTTTTTGGGCATCGCGTTCGCCCAATTTCTGTTTTTTCTCGTCCCGGTCGGCCTTCAATTGTTTTAATTGATCGGCAAAACCGGCATCATCGGCATATTCACCGCTTTCACTGCTCAGGGCCCTTTCTTCCATGAGCTCTTCCAAGGTTTTGAGGGGTTCAGGATTGCCAATGGTAGGTTTTGCGGTTTCGTTCAGGGCCATATGGCTTTTAATGGGATCGTTGTTGGCGGCCAGTTCCTCCAGCTTGCGTTCCTCCTCTTCAATCAATTTTTCAATATCCTCATCTGCCAGACTCATTTCAATAACATATTCGTCCTCCTTCACGCCCCCGAGGTGAATGTTATAGAGCAACAGCACCACTATGGACATGGAGAAGAAGGTTATTAACAACGATAACTGACTTCGATTCAGGTTCATGGTTTTAGTATAACCGCATTTTTGCTAAAATATTTTACCCAATCAAAGGCGCAAACGTCTCAGGTTGGGGTTTCAGTACCCAAATTTTCTCTGAAAACCAAGGGGCTGGTAGCATTATGTACGTTGTAATCCCCTATTTTGGTTCTTCTCAAGGCCGACAAATAGGCCCCGGAACCCAGTGCTTTGCCAAAATCATGGGCCAGGGAACGTATATAGGTACCCTTGCTACAAACTACCCTAAAATCTACTTCAGGGAGTGCTATCCGGGTGATTTCAAATTCAAATATTTCTATGGTCCTGGGCTGTACTTCCACTTCTTCCCCTTTTCGGGCCAATTCGTATAAGCGCTTGCCGTCTTTTTTCAAGGCTGAGAAAACAGGGGGCACCTGTTCAATTTTTCCAAGGAATTTTGAGGTGGCTTGCCTGATGTCATCCTCGTTGAGGTGCTCGGTGGGAAAGGTTTTGTTC
>JAGQZL010000361.1 GCA_020434915.1 Allomuricauda sp.
CACCTCACGAAAGCAACTCTAGAGCCACGATCGATGATGAAAACGATGATTTCTGGTTCGGTTTTGAGCAGGAATATTTCATTATGGACACCAGAACCCAGTTGCCACTAGGCTTCCCAATAAACGGTTATCCAGGACCCCAAGGTCTTTACTATTGTTCTGTTGGTGGTAAAAACACCCACGGAAGGGATTTGGTGGAGCGCCATGCCGATCTTTGCTTGGAGGCCGGGATCAATTTTGAAGGAATCAACCAAGAAGTGGCCTGTGGCCAATGGGAATTCCAAATCTTTGCCAAAGGTGGAAAAACCGCTGGCGACCAAGTTTGGGTTGCCCGTTATCTTTTAGATCGATTGACCGAGGATTATGGGTATTACATTGAATATCATCCAAAGCCTATCAAAGGGGATTGGAACGGTTCCGGTATGCACGCCAACTTCTCCAACACTACTTTGAGAACCTGTGGTTCCAAAGAGACCTATGAGAAAATCTGTGAAGCTTTCCGTCCCGTTACCGATGAGCACATTGCCGTTTACGGTGAGTTCAACGACCAACGTTTGACCGGTAAGCATGAGACTGCTTCCATCCACGACTTTAGTTATGGTGTATCTGACAGGGGTGCTTCTATCAGAATCCCTATCATGACCGTTGAAAAAGGATGGAAAGGTTGGTTGGAAGACAGAAGACCTGCTTCCAATGCAGATCCATACAAAGTGGCTTCCAGAATCATCAAAACGGTTAAGTCCGCTAAAGTATAAGCTGAAAATAAATTAGTTGTTGATTATAGATAAAAACCGTCCCGTTCCTATGGGGCGGTTTTTTATTTGATGGTCATATACACGAAGATGGCATAGAAAGCCAAAAGCACAAGGCCGTCCCTCCAGCCCAATCGTAATCCCTTGGGAAAGAACACCAAGGGCAATATCAAAAAGGAAATGCCCAGCATCCAGAAAATATCCTTGGAAAGCAAGTCCTGATCCATCACCGTGATTGGGGTTATTATAGAGGTAATCCCCAAAACAGCCAATAAATTAAAAATGTTGGACCCTATCAGGTTCCCCAAGGAAATTGCTTTTTCCTTTTTAAGTACCGCTATAACAGATGCCGCCAGTTCTGGGATACTGGTTCCCACCGAAACAATCGTTATGCCAATAACCCGTTCGCTCACACCCAAGGAAGTGGCCATCCCAACAGCACCTTTGATCAACAATTCAGAACCACCCCAAAGTGCTGTTCCCCCCAAGCCCAAGAAAAGGGCGATCATATATAAAGGAAGAGGAACATCATCTTCGGGCATTTCGTCAACAACGGCCGTTTTTTGAAATCGCAATAGATACACCAAAAAGACAAAAAGCAAGGATACCATTATGATTCCCTCGTACGTTTGCAGAACACCATCAAAATAAATAAAGCCGCAGAACAAAAGTGAAGCGAACATCATTACGGGCCAATCCGTGGTGTAAAAACTCTTCCGGACATCTATACTACCCAAAATAACGGTAATGGCCAAGACCAATCCCAAGTTGGCTATATTGGAACCCACCACATTGCCCAAGGAAAGATCGGGAAATCCATCCAAGGCAGCCTTGATGCTCACAATCAGCTCAGGAGCAGAGGTGGCAAAGGAAACCACCGTCATTCCAATAATAATCTTAGGTATATACAAGCGTAAGGACAAGGCCACAGCAGATTTCAACAACCAATTTCCCCCTGCGATGAGCAGGATAAGTCCCAAAACAATAAAGAGCAAATTTCCCAAGGAATACAATTTCGTGTAAAGATAAAAAGAGATTTGCTCTTGGATATGCATTGTTTGAAAAAGAAAAAACTATAAAAATAGTTAAGAAACTATAAAAATAGTTGTTTAACTATATTATTAGTCTTATGTTTGGAGCCATAATTTAGTCCACTATGCAAAAATTGACCAATAAGGAAGAGGAGATCATGAAAATCCTCTGGAAATTAAAAAAGGCCTTTGTAAAGGAAATCCTGGAAGAAATGGAAGGTGAAAAACCGCATTACAACACCCTTTCCACCATTGTCCGAAATCTTCAGGAAAAAGGTTTTGTGGACCATGAGGCCTTTGGAAATACGCATCGCTATTTTCCTATGGTAACCAAGGACCAATACCGAAAGAAGTTTGTGAACGCGGCTATTGTGGACTACTACGAGGATTCCTTCAAAAGCTTGGTATCCCATTTCGCACAGGAAGAAAAGATATCCATTGACGAGCTAAAGGAAATCATAGACCTAATCGAAAAGAAAAAATAATGGAAGCGTTATTGATTTATTTTTTGAAGTCGGCCCTCATCATGGGAGGTTTTCTGGCCGTCTACCATCTTTTCCTAAAAAGGGAAACACATTTTTTGGAAAACAGATTGTTTCTGGTGGCCGGTTTATTGATTTCCCTGGTGTTCCCATGGATCAAGATCCAGAACACCGTTCTAGTGGACAAACCTTTGGTAATTTCAGTCAATGGTACTAACAACACCA
>JAGQZL010000362.1 GCA_020434915.1 Allomuricauda sp.
TTTTCCAAAATGGTATTGTCCCCTATTGAAACATACGGCCCAACGGTCGTGTTCTTCAAGACTACGTTCTCACCAATGAAACAGGGTTCAATAATGTTGGCGTTTTCTTGCTGAACACTATTGGACACCATGTTTTCTCCTTCTCTTTCCAAAAAGCCCAACATACGCTGATTGGTTTCCACGGTCACGTTCTTGTTTCCGCAATCCATCCATTCATCTACCTTACCTGGAACAAATTTCATGCCCTTTTCCATCATGCGTTTGATACCGTCATTGATTTGGTATTCCCCACCGTTGGTAATATCGTTATCGAGCACATGTTGCAGCTCATTTTTGAGTACGCCCACATCCTTGAAATAGTAGATTCCAATCACCGCCAAATCGGACACAAAATCTTTAGGTTTTTCCACCAATTCCATGATATGGTTATCCCCATTGAGCTTTACAACACCATACGCTTCCGGGCGCTCCACTTGCTTTACCCAAATAACGCTGTCCGCGGACTTGTCCAAATCAAAATCGGCCCTGATCAGTGTATCTGCGTAGGCAATCACGGCCGGCCCGCTCAAAGATTCCTTGGCGCTCATAATGGCATGTCCGGTTCCCAAAGGCAAGTCTTGTCTATAAATGGACCCTTTGGCACCCAGTTCTCCGGCCAAATCCATCAAACTTTCTACCACATCATCACCAAAAAAGGCAGGATCTCCCAAAATAAAGGCAACTTCCTCAATGGGTTCACCCAACACCTTGGCAATATCGCTTACCAAACGGTGAACAATGGGTTTGCCCGCCACCGGAATCAACGGTTTTGGAATAGTCAATGTATGTGGTCTTAGTCGGGAACCTCTTCCCGCCATTGGGACAATAATCTTCATTTGTAAAAAATATAGTTGTTAGTGTTTATTTCTTATTTAGTTCCGGTACTGCCAAACCCTCCAGCGCCCCTATCCGTTTCTGAGAGGGATTCTACCCCCATCCATTCAGCACGTTCGTGTTTGGCTACCACCATTTGGGCAATTCGTTCGCCATTTTCCACCGTAAAATCTTCAGAGGAAACATTGGCCAAAATCACACCAACCTCACCACGATAATCGGCATCTATGGTTCCCGGAGCATTTAAAACGGTAATGCCCTTTTTTTCGGCCAACCCGCTTCTAGGCCTTACCTGTGCCTCATATCCAATGGGCAGTTCCATGAAAATACCAGTGGGCACAATCGCCCTTTCCAACGGTTTCAATATGATTGGCTCGTCCAAATTGGCCCTTAGATCCATCCCTGCCGAGGCAAGTGTTTCATAATGGGGCAATTGATGTTGTGATTTGTTGATTACTTTAATTTCCACGCTTTAAAAATATACTTCGAAGGTTTTCACCCTCCATCTTATAAACTAACCCCAAAAATACTAAAAGTAGTATGCTGCCAGCTATTAAATTTCTATTAAAAACATAGAAGGAAAGGATTGAAAACACCAATGATACAGATAGATAGAATGTGATTTTCCGCATATTGTAGGGTACTGGGTAGTATTTTCTTCCGAAGTAGTACGATATGAGCATCATGCTTCCATAGGCGGCCAAGGTGGCCAAAGCGGAAGCCATGTATCCTATTTTGGATATGAAACCAATGTTGATGATGAGCGTAATAAGTGCACCAATTGATGAGATATAGGCGCCAAACTTGGTCTGATCCGTTACCTTGTACCAAACGGACAGGTTGTGGTAGATGCCCAAACAAAAACTTCCCAACAGGATAATGGGTACCACATCCAAGGCTTCCCAATATACCGGATTGTGGAGCAAAAGTTTACCCAAGGGATCTATCAAAGCAATGACCCCCAATAGAATGATACTTCCCAAAATCACAAAATAATTGGTGATCTGGGCATAGGTTTTTTGTGGCTTTTCGGACTTGGCATGACTGAAAAAGAAAGGCTCCACGCCCATTCGGAACGCAGTTCCAAACAGTGTCATGAACAGTGCCAACTTATAGCATGCGCCATATTTCCCTACTTCCGCTTCTGCAATGTCCGAAGGCAACAATTGCGTCAACAAAATCTTGTCCAACACTTCATTAATGGTAAACGCCACCCCCGCAATCATTACAGGACCGGCATATTTCATCATTCTTTTCCAAAGAGCTGCATCAAAGGTATAGTTGGCCTTGAAATAGCTGGGCAATAAAATCAATAGGGTAATCCCACTGGCAATCACATTGGATAACAACACATAATGGATTTCCCAATTGGGTCTATAAATGGAATGGAAGAAACCCGAGTCCGCCTCTTGAACCAAATTGGGCAGCACCAAAAGGAAAAATACATTGAATCCCAGATTGATGGCCACATTGATGGTCTTCAGCACAGCATACCTCATGGGTTTTTCATTGGCCCGAAGTAGTGCAAATGGAATGATGACCAAGGCATCCAACACCAAGATATAGGTGGTGAATTTCAGATAATCTGGATTGATGTCCGTGACTTCGGACAAC
>JAGQZL010000363.1 GCA_020434915.1 Allomuricauda sp.
TCTGCAGTTCGGGGCCCGACATGCCTTCCACGCCGTACGTGGTGATACCCGCCGCCATATCCTCATTGGTAGAGGAATAAATGGTGACGTGCTTCATTTGTTTAAGTCCATCCCGTATGTGCATGCCCAATTCCTTGATACGGCCAATCCAGGCTCCGGAGCCAATGGTGTTGAAAAAGTCCACTGCCGCATCGTACCCGGCCAAAAGGCCGGCATTTCCTGTACCGTTTTGCATCAACCGGAAACCATGATCATCCTGATTGTCCCATTGGTAGCTTGCAATAGTGGTCCAAATATCACCCACTACGTCTTCATTGATGTACAACAACCCACTCCCGGCCGGGGCCAACAACCATTTGTGCAAACTGGAATAATAGGCATCGCAACCAATGTCCTTCACGTCCACATGTACGTGCCCCACGCATTGGGCACCATCCAAAATGGTAAAAATGCCCCGTTTTTTGGCTTCGGCACAAATTTCCTTCACGGGCATTACCGTTCCATAGCCCGAAATGATATGTGGAATGGCAATCACCTTGGTCTTCGCGGTCACTTCCTTAAAAATGGCATCCACCACTTCCTGGGGATCGTTGGCAGGTTCGGGTATCGTGGCCTGTTTGTACACACAGCCCTTGCGTTTGGCCAATAATTGCCAGGCTCCGAAACCGCCTCCATGTTCTTGATTGGTATTGAGCAACTCATCTCCCTTTTTCAAATTGAGGCCCATACCTACGTAGTTCATTCCAAACGTGGCATTTTGGGTAAGGGAAATCTCTTTAAAATCACAGTTGACAATCTTTGCCAACTTGGTACGCAACTCCTCATACGGAAAATAACCCGTCAATAGTTCCGGACCAGAACCGTCCTTATAATCCACGGTTGCGGCTTCCACGTTCCAATGCATCATGTGGTCGAACATCTTGTCCAGCACATAGCCCGAGGTAGGTCCCATGGTGCCATTGTTGAAGTACGTCTGCCCTTCCTTCAATGGAAATTGCTTGCGGACCATGCTCCAATAAGCATCATCTTTGGCAATGGCATTTTTCAGTGGATCAAGGGACCAGTCTTTTTTGGAATCAAAGGACAACAAGGGCAAAGACATCATAGCGGCTGCACCTTGTTTTAAAAATTTTCTACGTTCTGACATGTTGGTTGGTTTTGGGTTTAGGGTTAAGGGTTTAGGGTTAAGGGTAAAAGGTTATTGGTTATTGGTTATTGGTTATTGGTCATTGATTATTGATTACCGGTCATGAAGCCCCAATCCCTGCATGATCTTGGGGATATATTTATCAATGCGGGCTTCACGGGTCTTGGACTGTTTGGCACCTGCAAAATGCAGCAAATAGCCTTTTTGTCTACCTGGCGTCAATGCTTCAAAGGCAGCTTTCAGGTCTGGGTCTGTTGCCAATCGTTGTTGGAATTCTTCAGGCACCTCATATTCGTCAATTTTTTTGAACTGTACCTTCTTCCCTGCTTCCTGCACGGCAATGGCGTCAAAGACCAACTCCCGTAGGGCATCCTTCAATTCCAGGATTCGGGCCGTATCAGTAAACTTCACAACTCGGCCTGCTTGAGTATTTTCCCCCGGTTTTTCCAAAATACTCAATTCATCCTTCAGTAAAGCGCCCTTAAAAAAGCTGAGGGAACAATAGTCCTTAAAAGCGGCCACCATTGCCACATTGCGTTTTTTGTGGGTATAATTGGGTACGCTCCATTTCACTTCCTCGGTAAGGCCCGCTTCCAACATAATGCCGCGCAGCAGTTTCAATTCCTCGGTCCATCGGTGTACTTTACAATCGGGTGTACCTCCCAAGGAGCAGCGACCACATCCTTCCAATAAATAGGCATCAACTTCTGGATTCATTTTACGATGATTCGATTTTTAAGTGCTTTTTCAAAGAAAATGTAAATTCTTTGAAGATTCACGATTACTTCTCCCCTTTTTGTTTCAATTATGGCAAACAAACCCTTAAATTTAAATGCTAATTCAAAACAATGAAAAATAAATTTCTCCCCCTGCTCCTTTTATTGGGAGTACTCAGTCTCTCAGCCCAAGAAAACATCATTGGGTTCAGTAAAAAAGCTTCGGAAGCGGAACTACAGCTCGAAGCGGAATTTGAAAAACAACTTTCTACCGACAACCTTGATCAATGGATGAAGCGCATGGCCGCCGAACCGCATTGGGTGGGCACCGAATATGGTGAAGCAAACGCAAAGTGGATGGAAAAACAGTTCAAGTCGTGGGGGTATGATACCCGTATAGACACCTATCATGTGCTGTTCCCTTACCCCAAAGTGCGTTTGTTAGAGCTTACCGCCCCTACCAAGTACACGGCTTCCTTAAATGCGATTCCCGTGGATGGCGACCCGTACACCGCACAGGGCGATAAATTATTACCCAGTTACAATGCCTTTTCCACCGATGGCGATGTGGAGGCCGAACTGGTTTTTGTAAACTACG
>JAGQZL010000364.1 GCA_020434915.1 Allomuricauda sp.
AAAATAGGAACAATCAAGGGTAAAAATGCCTGGTATGGTTTTACTGGGGCTTGTATAGCTTCTTCCTTTTGCACCTCTACTTCACTTTCCTCTTCTTCTTTCAATGATTTCCCGATAAAACGTGCCCAAAAATAGCCAGTCAAAGATACTGGGATGGAAACCAAAAGTCCCAATAACATTACCAAACCCAAATCAGCTTCCAAAATAGCGGCAGCAGCCAATGGTCCGGGAGTTGGTGGCACAAATACGTGGGCAGAATAGAGCCCGGTTGCCAAAGCAATGGCAAAAACAAGGGCGGGAATCCCTGTTTTTTTGCTGATGGCCCTGTTAAGTGATGAAAGTATAATGAATCAGGAAAAACAAAAAACCGGGATAGAAATCACATAACCCGCCAAGTTGATGGCCAATGGGGAACGTTTCAACCCAATGATCTTTAAAATACTGTTGGCCAATACTTGGGTACTCCCCGTTTTTTCAAGGTAGATGCCAATGACCGTTCCAAAAGCAATGACCAAACCAATTCCCGAAAGTGTTTTCCCAAAACCCTCTCCTATGGTGGACATGATCTCCTGCGGCCCAAGACCGAGAAAAAAACCGGACACCAAAGCGGCTATGGTCAATGAAAAAACGGGATGCATCTTGAATTTCACGGTGGCCACAATGATAAATAGGATGACCACCCCCAGTACTAGTATTTCCATGGTTAATTTTTGAGCATTATCCCCTAAATATAAGTTAATATTCCTACTTTGGTCCCATGAGGCGAACGGACAAGGAACTTTTGGTAAAAGGCATAAAATCGCTTGGATATACAGTGTTGGCCATGTTCATGGGTCCTTTTTTAATCTACCAAGCCTTTAAAAACGAAGACCACCCTTTTTATATTCCCGTATTGATCTTGGGCATTGCCTGTGCCATTCTGGCCATTTATCTAGGATTTAGATCGGTAAGTATTGTAATGGATGCCGTATTTGGCAAAAAAACAAAAACCTAGTCTTTCGGTTGGGGCGGTGTGCTTTTCCACTTGTTGGTGAGTTGGGCATAATCGTAGTCCAACACTGATTTTTGCCGTTCCAATTTATTGGCGGCGAAGGCCCGTTGCAAAATATCTTCAATTAGGTAATCTTCATGTACAGTTTCCGGTAAAAATTCTTCTTTTAAACTGATTTTGAACATACTTGCCGTAGTATTGTACCAAAAGGCACGCCATCCGCTGCGGAGTTCCTTTATCAAATCAAAGGCGGTGGTCCCTGTTTGACGATGTATTAATTTTACCAAAATCTGGCCTTCGGTACGGGTCAGTTTTTTGAGTTCTGCGGAAAACTCTTCCTCAATATATTTTTGGACCTTCTTGGTGTATTTTTTCTGATGACGCTTTTTCTTTATGTGTTGGAGGCTGTCGTTCAATTCCACCAACCGTTCAGCGGCCAATTTGGCGTAAGGATACACTTTCAATGTTTTTCTACGAAGGATCAAATAACGCAGCCGTTCCTTTTTATCGGCAAACTTCAACTTGCCAAAAAGGTAGACTTCATCCAGCTCAATGGAGCTAAGCAGAATGGAATCCCCTTCAAAGCGCACATAGTAGTCTTCCACGGAATCCCTTGGGTACAATAAGGAATCCTTTTCAGCTTTTTGTGAATGCACAAACCCCTGAAACATCAAAAAGACAAGTAAGATACCGTTTCGAAACATGCGTTCCATTTCTCAAAAGTCCATCCAAAATTACATATAAAGGTATGATTTGGCTATTAAATAAAAGTGAATATTCTTAAGTTTGTGTACTAAACATAATGTATGGCAACCGAGAAAATCATCAACAAAAAATCCCTTGAATTCCTAGAGAAATACTTGAACAACCCATCACCCACTGGGTACGAATGGGAAGGTCAGAAAATTTGGATGGACTACCTGAAACCGTATGTGGACGATTTTATCACGGACACCTATGGAACGGCCGTGGCGGTCATCAACCCAGATGCGAAATATAGAGTGGTCATTGAGGGACATTCCGATGAGATTTCCTGGTATGTCAATTACATTACGGACAATGGCCTTATCTACGTCATCAGAAATGGGGGTAGTGATCACCAGATTGCTCCTTCCAAATGGGTGGACATCCATACCAAAAAAGGAATTGTAAAAGGTATTTTTGGTTGGCCTGCAATTCATTTAAGAGATGCCTCTAAAGATACAGCTCCCTCTGTAAAAAATATTACAATTGACGTAGGTGCCGCTAATAAAAAAGAAGTAGAAGATATGGGCATACATGTTGGAACAGTCATTACTTATGAAGATGAATTGATGATACTCAACAATAAATTCTATACAGGAAGAGCCTTAGATAATAGAATGGGTGGTTTTATGATTGCTCAAGTAGCTCGTCTGATTAGTGAAAATAAGGATAAGTTGCCTTTTGCATTATATGTTGTTAATGCTGTCCAAGAAGAAATTGGATTAC
>JAGQZL010000365.1 GCA_020434915.1 Allomuricauda sp.
CCTTCAAAATAGGGCTCGTGGGAAGTTGGCTTCATGGCCCAATGGAACAAAAAATTGGCACCGGTACCCCCGGATTGGTCCTTTTCATCAATCACGATTTCCACGGTTTCCATGGGTTTGATGTAGATGGGAAAATCAAAATACGTGCGGATGGCACTTCCTTTGGTGTCAAAATATTCGGCTTTGTGGATGTAAATAGTATCCCGTAGGTTGGTGTTCCGCATGCTGATCGTGCTGGTTAGGTTGTGCGTTCGGTGTTCCGTTTCGCTGTATATTTCCGAATAAACCGACAGATAGGAGATGCCCCGAACCAAGGAATCGGATGCATATAGGCTTGCCTTCCGGTTGCTCCAATTCACGGGATCCACAGAGCTAACCTCTTTTGGGGCTTTTTCCGCACAAGCGGACAATAAAATCAATAATGCAAACGAAAGGAGGTGCTTCATCATGGTACGGCGGAATAGGATACCTAAGATACGGATATCAGGGCAAATTTAAGTTTAGGACAACCACAATTTCAATTCTTCAAAAAGCTCCTCGTTGGCGGAATAGATGCCATTGAATTCTGAAATCAGGTACAGGTCGTTCTCATGGGCAAACTTAAAACGGATAGGTGCCCAAGTAGCACCCATGCCACGGGTTTGAAGGGTGCTGAAGGTAGCATCGTACCCGTGGTACAGTTGTTCAAACTCATTTTTGGGAATGTTGAACTGTACCTCTTCGTCTTGAAAAATATCGTAGCCTACAAACGTAATGCCGTTGTTGTCAAAAGTGACCGAACCTTTAAAACGGAAAGGTGGCGGGGCCAACATAATGTGGGATTGTATCCAGTCCAACCAAGTCCGGTGTTTGAAATCATTTTTAAATATCAAAAAGCTGTTCTTTACAATCATGGGCCGCTTTAAGGAATGCTACCCTAAAATTAGGACATTGTGGTGTCTTATTCCGTTGTTTTTTGAAGTTTTCTGTAGAGCAGATACGAATACACGATCGGAATCAAGGCAATAATGATGGTAATGCCCATAAAAACCTTAAAGTTGATTTGTGGCTCCAAGAGCAGGCTGGAGATGATGGCGAGTAAACCGCCCACAAACCAGACCTTGCCACCCAATATGTGTGTTTCTTTCCAAATGGTTTCGTTCTCCAGTGTCCAAGGCGTACGGATTCCGATAAAATAATTGGCCTTGATGGTCTTAAAGTAATTGCCCAGGATCACATACAAAGCTCCCACGATTATAAAAATGATGTTCGGGTTGCCCAAGCTGCCACTTTTAGTGGAATGGATAATAAAGAGCGCCAAAGCCGACATGAACAGGGTAAGGATCAATTTGAGATTGTGGTACTTGTTCCCCATTTTCTGGATCTGTTTTTTTGGGTCGATGTAGGGGACCACTAAAAAGATTACATAGATCAACAGGGGCAACATAATAGGAATCAGTATCATTTCCGATTTGTCACCATAGCGGTCCACCTCGCCCTTAATGTTGTAGTGAAGGGGCACTTGCGCTGGCAGTTGGTTCCACACGTAGGCCAAATACAGAAAGGGGAGCAGCACAATACCGATCAGCGGGAGTTCCTTTTTTAGTTTCATAATTATTTTTTTAAGGTTAGTATCCAGTTGAGCAAATCTTCCAAAATGGTGGTGTTAAGGGAGTATTCCACAAACTGTCCCTTTTTTTCTCCGGTTATTAAATCTGCCCGTTGCAGAATGTCCAAATGGTGCGAAATACTGGGTTTGGAAATGTTGAACCGTTCGGCAATCTCCCCTGCGTTCATGTCCTTTTCCTTGAGCAGTTCCACAATCTGCCTGCGGGTTTCATCATTCAGGGCCTTGAACAGCGAATTCATAGTATTAGTTATTTAGATAAATATCTAAATATTAATTGAAATTTACAAGTGGGTAAGGTAAAAGGTTGTGGGTGAAGGGTTTTTTGGGTGAAAGGTTAAAGGCGGAGGGTGAAAGGTGTCTTGGGGTTTAGGGTAAAGGGTTTAGCCGTTATGCTGGACTCGTCCGTCATGCTGAACCCGTTTCAGCATCTCATGCTTATGATACACTGGATGGGACCCTGAACTGAATTCAGGGTGACGCCTACGGCCCCTCGAAAGCTACTAATTCGTAGTAACGTAGAAGAAAACTACCGCCTATTTTGTCCCAATGTTGACCGAAACCCAAATCACTGAACTAAATGCATGGATCAAAGATTGCTGTGGTACCCCCGAAGTGTTGGGCCACTACCTAGACCTTGCCGTGGAAATGCTGTTTTATGTAGAGCAGGGCACTTTTGAGCAACAGGAACTGCAGGATGTAGTGACAATGTTGAGGGGGTTGAAGGGAATTTTGAGTTCAAATACTTAAAACGCATCAATTTTGACAATTCAACTGATTATTCAGAATAAACCAATTCACTAATTAAAAACGATAGAACTCCCGCTACAATCCAAAACAATAG
>JAGQZL010000366.1 GCA_020434915.1 Allomuricauda sp.
AGCTCTCCGATAAAGTAAAAGTATTCCTCAGGCGTTAGGTATCCGATTAAAAAAGACTCATCAATAAAAGCAGAGGTAAAAGGTTTCCATGCTTCGCTTTCATCTACCTGCACCCCATTGTTGATGATGTGTCCGGACGATGGCTGGATCAAATCCAACAATAGGCTGAACAAGGTGGTCTTTCCGGCCCCATTGTTCCCTACCAAGCCAAAACTCTGTCCTTTTGGGATTTCCAAATGGTCCAAGTTCAAAACGGTCTGTGCCCCGTATTTCTTCGTTAAGTTATCTGCTGTAATCATATGATGTCTTTGTTAATGGTCAGTTTTTATTTCTGTTTGTATGCTTGCAATGTTTTGTATTTCTCCTTTTTATAGATGCCCTCGATCATTTGGAACACCCGTTCCTTGAACACGAAGCCCAATAGGCCGAAAATGGCAACGAAAAGATACCCGGCTACCGGACTTATCAAGAAATGACCAATGGCGTAAATTACCATGGGCAAGAACAATTTGGGCAAGGTCAGCAACAAGGTTTTTGCATTAAAGGCCTGTTTATCTCCAAAGGCTTTTTTGTTGGAGGTAAGTTCAATGGGGGTTTTTACATATGCCCCGCCCCAAAGCACTAAATAACTGTTGATGCCCACGTTGTAAATGGCACCCACCAACACGGCGGCATAGGCCTCCCATCCAAAGTAGAGATAGAAAGTGGCCAAAATGGTGGAAATAACTGTGGCAATGATCACCAAATACCATTTGGAGGCCAGGTATTCCCGGTATTTGATGTTCTGGCTCATCATGAGCGGATAGTAACTGCTGTCCCAACTGGGCACGTACTGCCCAAAGCTGAACAGAAATCCACCGGTAACAAAAATACCTGCAAATATCTTCCAGAAGGGATTGTCATACACCTCAATGGAACCGGTGAAAAAGAGCAACCCATAGAATATAAAGAAGAAGCCCATGATTACGGCTGTTCTAGATCTTTTGTTCCTTTTGATCAGTTTGATGTCGTTTTTCAAAAAGGTTCCCAAGTTGCCGAAACGATCCAACCATTCGAGGTTTTCGGTCTTGGCTTCCGTTTGCTTTTTAGCCAACCCGCCATCCAGGAACATGTGTTTCTTGAAATAGGCAAAAGCAGAAAAATACAGCCCGATCATCACCAACCAGGGGATGATGGCCATCCACGGGAGGTCATATAGATTGTCAAAAAAGGGCTGGGTGTACAATGTGATGTCAAACCAATCATAGTATTGCGAGGCTCCTGCCAAAATGAACAAGGCCGCAAATACATAAAAAACGGAGTCCTTGTTGTTCACCATAATGTTGATGAAGTTGTTGCAATAGAACAAGGCCATCATTCCCAAATGCCATCCCACCACTTGTAGGAGGGGATAATCCTTCGTCAACAACACTACACTAAAGGGAACAAAGAAAAAGGCATGGGCCACATTAAAAAAGGAAATGACCGTTTTACCCAACGAAAAATTGACCACCTGCCTTTTTTTGATGGGCAGGTACAATAAAGGTTTGATGTTGGTCACCGGCATCTTCTGGAGCATGTACCTGAATACAAGGTCAAAGGCCAAATAGTAGATCATAAACCGGTTCACCACCCGCAAAGGGTCACCCAAACCAGCTTCCTCAATCAGGAAATAGGCCCCTACCCCCATACTCAAGAATACAAGGATGAAATATAGGGCTCCCAGTGCCATTAAAATCTTGAACCAGATCTCGGTCTTGAACGATGCCGATCTAAAAAAGGATTTCCATTGGAGTCCAATAAAGTGTCTGAACATGGTCGGTTTTTTTTAGTTGGTATCTAATTTATCCCATTTGTTACAAATTCAATCGTTTTTCTAAAAATACCTGTCTAAAAGACGGGTAATCCTTAATTTTGCAGGAAATTGAATTGAATGAGTGATTTTCATCCCCTAAAAATAGCCTCGGTGGATACCTTGACACCCAGTGCCGTGGCCCTTACCTTTGACATTCCTGAAAACCTGCAACAGAACTTTGCTTTTAAAGCCGGGCAGTACATTACCCTGAAACATACCGTAAACGGTCAGGAGTTGCGCAGGGCCTATTCCATTTCCTCACCGCCTTCTTCTGGGAAATTGACGGTCGGCATCAAAAAAATGCCAAATGGTACATTTTCTGTGTATGCCAACGAACAATTGAAAGCAGGGGATGTTTTGGAGGTCATGCATCCCGAAGGGCGTTTTGTGTTCGATGCATCCGGACCTAAAAATATTGCAGCCTTTGCCGCCGGCAGTGGCATTACCCCGATCATGAGTATTGCACAAACGGTGCTGGAAAGCAGTCCGGATAGTTCCTTTGTATTGGTTTTTGGGAACCAATCACCTGAAGAAACCATGTATTTCACAGAAATACAGACACTTAAAGAGAAATATTCCGAACGGTTTTTTGTTCAAT
>JAGQZL010000367.1 GCA_020434915.1 Allomuricauda sp.
AACAGAACTCGGTGACCACCACATCCGGATTTAGAGGGCAGTTTGAAAAAATAGAGACCCGCAACGAGTTTTTGAAGCTCATCAGCGCTGATTTATCATAACCACTTTTTAATTTCGAGGGGAATTCCTATTTTTCCCTTATGGCAGAAGAAAAAGATAATAAATACCGCAATCTAATTCTGGGGCTCCTGTTTGATGGCATTGGGATGCTTTCCTTCGTCATTCCAGGAGTAGGGGAGTTCTCCGATGTTATTTGGGCTCCGGTAGCAGGTTGGATCATGACCCGATTGTACAAGGGCAGGGTAGGACAAGCTGCGGGTTTGATCACCTTTACGGAGGAGCTTATCCCAGGGTTGGATGTGATACCAACATTTACCCTGACTTGGATTTACACTTATCTTTTGGCCAAGAAAAAGGGCAACAAATAATCTAAGATCATCGGTTGCCCCAAAATTTTAATCCTTTTTCTTTTCTATAGTGGAATGCTCACATTAAAGGCTATGTTTCGGCCTATGTTGGCAATGCCATCAGGTTTTAATCTGGATAAGTGTGAAATGTAGTTTTTATCAAACAGGTTGTTTGCACTGATTTTGTACCCAATTTTTTGGTTGAAAATCATCGCATCACCACCAATTCCCATATTGAACAAATTATAGCGTGGGGTCCTGGTCTCAAATTCAGCCACTTTGTTCTGGTCAAAATAGGTTTGAAGTGTTATAAAGGCATAACAATTATACTTGTTCTCCTTTTTTTTCCATTCAACCCGGAACGTATTGGTCCAACGATTGGCTGGAATCAGCGGCAAGTTGGTGTCATCCTCCAATACACCGTATACAATATCATAGCTACTTTCCAAATGCAACCAATCAATGGGATGCGGGTGGATGTGAAACCCAAACTCACCACCATACAGGGTTGCATTCTGTTGTTGAAACACGTAAATAGGATCTCCTTCCCTAAATTCGCCGGTTGGCTGTAGGTAGATATAATTGCTGACCCCATTGTAAAAGGTGTTCACATAGGCCTCCACATGTTTATTGGCGTACTCAAAAGCCAAATCGACCTGAAAGTTCTGCTCGCTGTCCAAGTCTGCATTGCCAATTTCCACCCGGTTGGCACCACTGTGGTGTCCATTGGAAGTCAATTCGGATAAATTCGGCGCTCTAAAACCAGAGGCCAGGTTGATACGGGCAATGATATTGTCCGTTACATCGGTCCGGTAGCCAACGGCCGCATTAAAGCTATTGAAGCTTTTATCCAAGGCTGCAATGTATTCTTCCTCACCCACAATGCCACTTTCGTCACCATCAATGGAACGGATATCGTAGCGGAGCCCCAATTGAAGGTCACTCTTTTGAAAATGGATATGTGAAGTGGCCAAAAGACCAAAATCGTTGGTGGTTGCATTTGGAATCAGCACTTCCTCTCCAAAATTCTCATTCTTCTGGTGCATTCCCTGAACGCCAAAGATGGTGGTCCATCTTCCCCACTGTGGATTGAATTGGATGTTATAGTTGAAGGTACTCAACTCCATGTGCAGGGCAGGACCCTCTTCCTCTTCATGTTCTTCCTCTACAACCTCACCTTCTTCCTCGTGTTCATGTTCCTCAAATTCCTTCCGATCATTAAAGGTGTAGCCAAATGTGGCTTCCAAGCTGGATTTTTTAAAGAAGAAATTGTTCTTGGAACTCAAAATATGGGTAGCCAGTTCCTGATAGGGCATGAGTGGGTCTCGATCATTGTTCTGCACCCCGATTTCCTCAGGAATTCCCAATTCGGAAGTATTATAGTTGTAACGAAGCTCCGTTTTAAACTTGGTGGCTTGGTAAGCAATTCCTGTTTTCAAATCTGCTTCCTTGAACCTGGAATTGGTCACACTGGTACCATCCCCGGTTTCATAATCTGCATTGGAGGCGTAGGCTCCCCTTGCCAAAAACTTCAGTTTTTCACCGGAAGTCTTGAATCCGGCATTGGCGCCATATCCCAAGGTGTTGGTAAAGTAATTCATATTGATATCGCCGGAAGTCTGACCTGGAAGTTCAAAACTCTCCGGGTTCAGGTACAAGACCCCTCCAAGGGCGTCAGAACCATATAACAAGGAAGCAGGGCCTTTGATAACCTCCACACTGGAGATTCCCGCATCATTGATGCCAAGGCCATGTTCCCCACCAAATTGTTGGTTTTCCAAACGCACTCCTTGGGTGTAGACCAATACTCGGTTAAAGCTCAGACCACGGATTACGGGTTTTCCAATTCCCATCCCTGTGGAAACCGAAGAGACCCCGGGAATATTGGTAATCCCATCGGCCAGTGTAATGGCCCCATTGCTTTTGAGTTCTGCAATGGATTTTTGCTCCACCTTCATCACATTTTCCCGTTGGAGCTTGTGAAAAGGGGT
>JAGQZL010000368.1 GCA_020434915.1 Allomuricauda sp.
GGTTACCGAGTTGATGATGATGAAGGCAGATGTACTCAGTGGATTCAAGACCATTAAGGTGTGTACAGCTTACGATTACAAAGGAGAAAAAATTCAACACCTACCCTATAATATTGAAAGTGAGTATGTTACACCCATTTATACTGAGATGAAAGGGTGGGCAAAAGACTTGACAAAGTTGACCAAGGCAGAGGAACTCCCCCCAGCCTTGAACGATTATATCTCATTTTTGGAGGAGCAATTACAGGTTCCTATCAAAATAGTTTCCGTAGGCCCGGACAGGCTGCAAACTATCCTTAGATAAGCTCGATTTTCGGTCAATTTTCACTACCTTTAAGGGTAATTTCCCTTTAGGGGAAATATGGCTTGTTACAGCCGAACCACACATAAAAATTGTCCAAAATTCAAGCATTATGAACAAACTACTGACCCTCCTATTTTTGGTTGGGACATTGATTTCCTGTACCGAAAAACCAGCTTCACTTACCGTGGCATCGCCCAGTGGAAACAATTCCATAGATTTTCAACTTACCGAGGATGGAACTCCCATCTATCTGGTAAGCCATAACAACAAAATGGTCATTGATTCTTCTTCCATGGGATTTGATTTCAAAAATCAAGAATCCATCAAAAACCATCTAAAAATTATCGGTAGCAGTACAAATACGGTCAATGAAACCTGGGAAATGCCTTGGGGGGAACAAAAGGACGTAATCAACCATTACAATGAGCTACTAGTGGAACTGGAAGAAACCACTGCCCCCAATCGAAAGCTCAATATCTATTTTAGGGCGTATGACGATGGCATTGGATTCCGATATGAGTTTCTGCCCCAACAAGGAATTGACAGCATCATCATCATGGATGAAAATACCGAGTTCCAGTTAACGGAAGATTACATGACCTGGTGGATTCCGGGTGATTGGGATATTTATGAACATCTGTACAACACTTCCAAATTATCCGAGTTGGATGCCATAGCCAAAAGAAACCATCAAGATTTGGCGCAAACCAATATTCCTGAAAATGCCGTGAACACTCCAGTGACCATGCGTTCCAATGATGGACTTCATTTGAGTTTTCATGAAGCCAACCTTACCGATTATGCCGGAATGACATTGAAAGTGGACAATGAAACCTTCAAACTGACCAGCGAACTTGTGGGGTCGGACCGATTGGGTCATAAGGTTAAACGGGCCTTGCCCTTCAAAACACCGTGGCGTACCGTTCAAATTGCGGACAAGGCCACGGAATTAATTGATTCCAAATTGATTGTAAACCTGAACGAACCCAATAAAATTGGGGATGTAAGCTGGTTCGAACCTAAAAAATATGTGGGAATATGGTGGGAAATGCACATTGGAAAGTCCACTTGGGACTATGCTGCTTCCCAAGACATGAACTCGTTTACCACCGATGCCAAACCACATGGAAAACACGGCGCCACTACCGAAAACACCAAGCGTTACATTGATTTTGCCGCCAAAAACAACATTAAGGGGGTATTGGTAGAAGGATGGAACACCGGATGGGAACATTGGATCGGCTTTGAGGACCGGGAAGGGGTTTTCGACTTTGTGACCCCCTACCCCGATTATGACCTTGAGGGGTTGACCCAATACGGAAAGGAAAAAGGAGTGGAAATCATCATGCACAATGAGACTTCTGCCGCACCCCGCACCTATGAACAGCAATTGGACACCGCCTATCAATTGATGCACAAATTGGGTATCCACTCGGTAAAAACAGGCTATGTGGGCAAAATTATCCCCAAAGGAGAATACCACCACGGCCAATGGATGGTAAACCACTATAGAAAAGTGGTGGAAACGGGTGCCAAATATCAGGTGGCCGTCAATGCCCATGAACCCATCAAAGCAACAGGAATCAGAAGAACGTACCCCAATGTCATTGCGCGGGAAGGACTTCGTGGACAAGAATTCAATGCGTGGGCCTCAGATGGTGGAAACCCACCCGAGCACTTGCCCATTGTAGCCTTCACAAGAATGTTGGCCGGTCCTATAGATTTTACTCCAGGGGTTTTCGACATTGCCTTGCCGACAAAAGAAAACAACCAGATCAATACCACGTTGGCACAGCAACTGGCCTTGTATGTGGTCATTTACAGTCCTATTCAAATGGCCTGCGATCTGCCAGAGAATTATGAGGGCCAACCTGCCTTCCAGTTTATCAGGGATGTAGGTGTGGATTGGGACCAAACAGTGGTCTTAAATGGAGAGGTCGGTGATTTTGTGACCATTGCCCGTAAAGAACGTGAAACCGGTAATTGGTTTGTCGGAGGTATAACCGATGAAAACCAAAGGCAAATGACGATCAATTTTGATTTCTTGGAGGATGGCACCGAATATGAAGCGGTCATCTAC
>JAGQZL010000369.1 GCA_020434915.1 Allomuricauda sp.
TCAAACCACCATACTTCGCGACAAAGTAAAGAAACATCTATTGTTTCAGATTCATAAGGGAAACATTCAAATTGGTAAAACCATTAACTTGGCTTCTCTCTCCCGTGAGACAGGCATTAGCGTTACCCCTATTCGCGAAGCTTTGAGTCAGCTGGAGCAAGTGGGTATCATCAACGCTGTTCCCAATAGAGGATTTGTGGTGGCACGGTTAACCATGGACGAGGCCAGGGACCTTATCCATACCATTGCCCAGTTGGAGGTCTTGGCGTTGGAAGATGTCGTTTTTGAGGATACAGATTTGGAAAGACTGTTGCGGTGGCAACAAAAACTGGAGAACGTTCAAACTATTGGCCATGGGCTTAAAATCCGTTTTGAGTTTCATCAGGCACTGGTGGGGAAATACAGAAACAAGGTATTGCTCAATGTTCTTGATGGCCTTAAACTCCGACTTTACTTTTATGAGCATGATTTGGTGAATGAGCTTGCATTTTTTGAGAAAATGGAACAACAAACCAAGGCTATTGTCCGTGCCATTCAGGAAGACAACCTCCCCACGGCGGTCCTGATCTTAAAAATGCACTGGATGTCTGTATTGGAATATTTTGAGCGCATGCTCGAAGTTAAAAAAGGTTAATCTTCTGATTTTCAAAATAAAAAACACTTACATTCGTTTCAGTACAAAACACTTTTCCATGCAATTTTTGAATAAGGAAATTGAAGCTTTGACCAAACGAAAAAAATCCAAGACGCTGATCAAGAAACAGGTTTCTTGCGGAATTTTTCAAGATTTGGAAACCTTGGATTTGGATTCCCAAAAAGACCGAAAAGGCAAATAAGCCTGAAGAACATATTGAAGTAATTAATTGCTAAAATTACATTAAAGTATTATAAATCAAATAATTGATTATAATTATTAATTGTGTCAATATCCAATTCCCTTCCTTTGGCATCTAATGCCTTGGTGTATTCTTTTTGACGTTCAATGATTTTTTTGGCACCCACGTCCTGATGTAGCCCTGTAAGTTCGGAAAACAGAGAAGCTTCAAAAATGGCCGGTACCCCTACCCTTTTGCCATAGTTGGTTCCCACAATTTTATAGTTCCCCGTTTCAAACTCATTTTTGAGTTCGCTGAGATAATCTGCATCAAGGAACGGTTGATCGGCTAGCAAGATGAGGATACCATTGGATTCATTTTTACTCTTTAAAACATGATGGGTTCCAAAAGAGATGCTGGTTCCCATCCCCATTTCCCAATCCGGATTGATGATGACCTCAACATCAGCGGTAATGGTAGGTTGGATGATTTCGGCATTGGCCCCTAGCACAACAGTGAGTTTTTGGGATATTTTGACTGCCTGTTCAATGGCATGGCCCAAGAGTGTTGTGTTGTTCCAGGGCAACAACTGTTTGACAGTCTCCCCCATTCGAGTGGAAGCCCCTGCGGCCAATAGTAGGATATGAAGAGAGTTTGACATCTAGCTGTGGATTCTGCCCATTTTTTCCTTGAGCGGCTGTGGCTGTTTTTGGTTGACCACGGAAAGGATTTCGCTAAGAATGGAAATGGAAATTTCTTGGGGCGTTTCCGCACCGATGTCAATTCCGGCAGGGCCATGGATTTGCCCCAGAAAAGCTTCGGAAACATCGGGACAGCGTTCCAAAAGCTCATCAAAAAGTTGCTCACGCCGCTTTAGAGGTCCCAAAAGCCCAAAATAGGCTCCTTTTTCATCTTTTAAAGCCATGACAAACTGCAAATCCTTCACAAAACTATGGGTCATGATCACTACGGCAGTTTGTTCATCCAAGGAGTACTGAAACGATTCCGCTTCAGATAGAACAAGTTTGTGGATACCTGGAAAATCCTTTTCCTTCTTCTCGTCCCTTGGATTGGCGACAACTGTGACCTCCCAACCGGTAAGGGATGCATACTGGCATAATTGTACGGCGTCATGCTCGGAACCGATGATCAACAGTTGAAAACAAGGGGTCATTTGCTGTTCAAAAACCGATACATCCTCTACGACACCTTTTTCGTGACCTGAAGCAGGTATTGGTTCCCCATCAAATAGGAAAGCAGTATGGAAACGTTCATTTTCCCCATACTCTTTTTTAAAATAGGAAAGGGTTCGGAAGGGTTGTCTTTTTTTGATACTGTCCCAGAATTTTTCCAAAAACTGATTATCAGGGGCAAATGGCTCCAAAAGGATGTAGAGAATGCCCTCACACCCTAGCCGATATCTGCCATCATACTCCATCACCTTTGGTGTTCCGGTGTTAAAAACGGATTCAGCCTGAAACAAGACCTCTTTTTCAACACATCCCCCACTTACGGCACCCACCATGTCCCCATTCTTAAAAATGAGCATGCGTACACCGGGTCTTCTGT
>JAGQZL010000036.1 GCA_020434915.1 Allomuricauda sp.
GAATTGGGTTACGATGATAACCAGTATTGATTTTACAATACTCCAAGCCGTTCGTGTTTGATAAAACTGCAATATGGCCAACACATACCAAACACTGATACCCAATCCAAAGACAAACCCTAAAAGTTTAATAGATCTAGGAAAAAGCAAAAAGATGATCACGGCTAAGATGTAGTAGACCATGGTTTGTCCGCTCAGATAGGCTGCCAAGGCCAAATTTTCAACAAAATTGGTCTTTTGTCCCATGAAAAACAACCAAATCAATACCCCGTAAATGGGCCACATAATGAGTATGAAAACATTAAAATACTTGAAAGCAAAACGCAGCAGCTCAACCTCCTCGGTGGCCATGTCCGAATAATTGATCGCAATGGTTTCAAACTGCAGAATAAAAAACAAAGCAATGGCGACCATGATGGCCAAAAAGCTGAACGGATTAAAATAGGTTTTTCGCTGTCCGTTGACGTAGGCTCTTGCAACCTTTCCTGGCCTATACACCAATTGTCTGGTCAACAATAAAATACCTTGGTCGGTATTGCTGAACGCAATCCACAAATCCTTTAAAAGCTGTTGGAAATTTAATCGTTCAACACTTGTTTTCTGGCCGCAATTCGGACAATAAGAACAACCCTGTTCAATGGATTCAAAACAATTTTTACATTTCTTCATCCCATTGTAATCAAATAGCAAGTAGCAAACAAACGTCCCATACCCTCCCTTAAGATATTAAATTTATGTGTTTTAGCACCCAAATGGTCATCTTGAAATGAATGGAAAATATTCTTCGTTGGTGGATGTAACATTTCCACACTTGAGGAGTCTCCATGATAAACAACAGACAATCCAATGAAGTCAATCAAAATTCTAGTATTATTTATTGCAGTAAGTTTCATCAGCAATTGCAAAAATGCCCCAAACCAATCGGAACCTGGAAGCACCATCATCACCTTTCAGGAAGACGCCACCCAATTCACGGACCCTCAAAAAGAGTTGATACGTGAAGTGGTCTTATCATCGGAGCAAGAAATACGGGAGCTTTTGCCCAGCCTTCCGGATAGCATTCAAGTAACCTTTGAAATTGTGGATTGGGATTTAGATGTGGTCGGTGGTGTAACCGGGCGCACCGATACCAACACCCCACCTTTTGTAGCTATTCAAATCTCGGAAAAGTATCCAGGTGGAGTAACAAAGGCAGTACAAGCAGCATTGAAGCACACTATTTTCCATGAATTCCACCATCTATCCAGAGGTTGGGCCATTCAAGACAATGTGTACGGGCCTGGCATACCCATTGCTGTGGTAAATGAGGGACTTGCCGTGGTGTTTTCGGAGCAATACACCCACCAGACCATGGAAGCAGACAGTCCACCCGAAACAGCCATTGCCGATCAATGGATGAAAGAGCTATTGACATTGCCCATAGACGCCAACTACCAACATTGGATGTTCGAACATCCAGACGGGCGACAATCCATCGGATACAGAACCGGGAATTATTTGATCCGAAAAACAATGGCCAAAACGGGTAAAAATGTGTTGGAGCTAAGTCAGCATACGCCTGATGAGATTTTAGGGATGGCGGGGTATTAGTAGAATCCTTAACTGAACATTGTCAACCACGTAAGGACTTTAAAGGTGTTACGTCTTATTCTTTTGGAACAGCCAACATCCGATGAAAAAAAAGACGCTACCTATTTTACTGATTCTCGCACTTGCCTTAGGAACCGTATGGGTCGTGGAACCTGTATCATTAAATCCGTTTGGTCAAGTAAATGTTCCAAAGAGCATGGGTGATGCTAATTTTGATTGCGATCAAAACTCTTATCCCTATTATATGGATTTTGAACAGCGGGCCAATGCATTGGTTGATGAACATATAAAGCATGGTGATTTTTTAGGGGTAGCTGCCGGCTACTATCATGAAGGTTGTGGGTCCTATATTGCCGGAGCCGGTTTTAGCAGCAAACACAAACAATTGCCAACCAATAGCAATACACTTATGAGGGCTGCTTCCATAACCAAACCCATGACTGCCATTGCGATTATGCAATTATATGAAAATGGAATCATAGATCTTGATGTGCCCATCCAAAGGTATCTTAAAAGTTACCCGGTGAAGGCCCAAGGCGACATCACCATCAGACACCTCCTAAAGCATACTTCTGGGATTCCGCACTATGCATCTAAATGGGAAGCTCTCTCTTTTTCGGATTACCCAACACTGAATGCCGCTACGGCAATTTTTAATCATAAGGAGCTTGAATTTACGCCTGGCACACAATACCTGTATTCCTCCTATGGATATACCATTTTAGGGGCCATTATTGAGGAAGTGACACAAATGTCGTATGAAGAATACATGAGGAAACATGTTTGGGAAATGGCAGGGATGAGCGATACTGGCCTAGAGAAAAGTAGATATCGGTATAATAACAAATCAAAACTTTATTTGAAAATTGGGACAACCTATATAAAAAGTCCCAAAACCGATTTAAGTAACATCTATTCGGCAGGCGGTGTACAGACCACCGTTGGTGACTTACTTAAATTTGGAGAGGCCATTCTTCAAGGCAAACTGGTGGATCATAAGACCTTGAAGATGATGGTTAATGCCACCGATGGACTGGCACCTGCCATAGGTGATGACCCCTACGGACTTGGATGGGCGGTATACGATCACCCAAAACTTGGAAAGATTATACAGCACGGTGGTTCACAACCAGGTGCAAGTTCCTTTTTTGCAATTTTTCTGGACCACAGTATCGTTACTACGGTATTGTCCAATAGTTTTGGAAGTCGCCAAAGTGCACATTCCTTATCCTATCAATTGGCAAAATTGACCTTGAGTCCCGAAGAAATGCAGTAAAAAAAGCCGTAGCGTTCCAATTCGAACTTACATTATCTTTACCCTATGGAAAGTGGTAAAAAAATCATCCTTTTTGATGGGGTCTGCAATCTTTGCAACAGTAGTGTACAGTTTGTGATCAAGCGGGACAAAAAAGACTTGTTCCGCTATGCGGCTCTACAAAGTGAGGTGGGAAAACAACTGGTTGGCGAACGCCACATTGATACCCGTCAAGTGGATTCCATTATCTTGATAGAGCCCGGCGTAGCCTACTACACCAAATCCGATGCTGCCCTGGAGATAGCGAAAGACCTTGGAGGGCTGTGGAAAATGTCGGCCATTTTTACTTGGGTGCCACGATCCATACGCAATGCAGTTTATGATTTTGTAGCGAGGAATCGCTACAAATGGTTTGGAAAAGAAGAGGCTTGCATGGTTCCCACACCCGAGTTAAAGGCCAAGTTTTTGGAGTAACTCATTAAAAATACCCGTTCCCTAACCCAACAGTATCTTTCACAATATTCTTAGTTTTTTTCCCGATTTCATCCTCATAGGTTTGAGTAACTTTTAAATCCAACCCTATGAAAAATGCAGTCATTCTTTTGTTTTTTGCCCCTTTGTTTCTATTCGCAAATGCAACCAAAGTACCTTCCAAAATTAAGGAGGTCACCGTTTATCTAAGTGGGGCACAGATTACCCGGACAGCCTCTTGTCAACTTCACGAAGGTTCCAATGAAGTGGTCTTTACAGGTCTATCCCATAAAATTGATGAGAGCAGCATCCAGATTTCAGGATTGGGGGCAGTTTCCATTCTATCCATTATTTACAACATCAACTATTTGGAAAAATCGGAGAGTAACCCAAAGGTTTCCCAGTGGGAAGACGAGATCATTAGATTGGAGCATGAAATCTCCCTACTGAAAAATGCGATAACCGGACTGGAGGAAGAAGAAAAACTGATTACCTCCAACCGTGTGGTGAATGGGGACAGTCAAGTGCTCAGCCTTGATCGTATCAAACAAATTGGAGCGTATTACAGGGAACGCATCACCGCCATTAAAAATGAGGTTTTTACAACGAATCTTAGCATCAACAAGTTGAAAACAAAAGTCAATGACCTAAAACTGCAATTGGCAGAAGTGCACAATGCCCCAGAAGTTCCCCAAGGTGAAATCACCATCACCTTTGACGCTCCCGTAGCCACTTCACTCAATGCAAAATTGACCTACTTGGTGCGCGATGCCGGTTGGGTACCCAATTATGATATCAAATCCTCTGGCTTGAGTGCACCCATCAACCTTGCTTACAAGGCAAACGTGTACCAAAAAACAGGACAGGATTGGAACAATGTACATGTGATCCTTTCCACGGGCAATCCGAATTACAATATTGCAAGGCCCAACCTGGAAACCAAGTACCTCGATTTTGTATCTGCCTATCAAAAACGATATGCCCCAGCTGCCAAGAAAAAAGGGTACGCCTTCAATCCCAATGTGAAAAAGGTGGTGGGTACGATCACCGATGAGTCCGGTGCTCCCCTACCCGGTGTCAATGTCATGATCAAGGGGACCAATAAGGGCACACAAACCGATTTTGATGGCAACTATTCCTTGGAAGTGGAACAAGGACAGGAACTGGTATTCTCCTATATAGGTATGCACACCCAAGAATTGCCCATATATTCCTCCATAATGAACGTTAGAATGGATGAGGATGTACAGCGATTGGATGAAGTTGTTGTAATGGCCTATTCCACCTCTGCCGTAACAGAATCAGTTTCCCAAGAAAGATTACTAAGTGGTCGCGCTGCAGGGGTATCCATTCGTGGTAATTCCAGCTTCAGAAGCAATCCAATGGAGCCCTTATACATCATAGATGGAGTTCCCGTAGATGGTTTTGTGGAAGGAGATTTGGATACCAATGAAATACAGGACATGGAAGTGTTGAAAGGAGCCAATGCCACAGCTATTTATGGCAGCAAGGGTTCCAATGGCGTAGTGGTCATCACTACTAAAAAAAGTCATGCCCAGGAAGGGGCCACCAAAACAGAGTTTGCCATCAAGAAACCATATTCCATTTCATCTGATGGAGATATCACAGCCATTGAAGTCAATACCTTTAAAATTCCAGCCACTTATGAGTATTTTGCTGCACCCATCATCAATGAGAATGTGTATCTAACGGCCAGCTTTACCGATTGGGAAAAGCACCAACTACTCCCGGGAGAAGCCAATATTTATTTTGAAGGGACCTATGCCGGCAAAACGGTCATTGACCCATACACCACCAAAAAAGAAATGGTCCTTTCCTTAGGCATAGACAATAACATCACCGTAAGCAGACAACAGGAGCGTAACTTTAAGAGCAAATCCTTTACCGGGAACAATCGGATACTGGACCGAACTTATACCTTGGAGGTAAAGAACAACAAGGGCACTGCCATTCAACTTAAACTCATGGACCGTATTCCCAAATCCCAGAACAAGGAAATCAAAGTGGACGACATTGTCACCAATTCGGCCGAGTACGACGATGAAAAAGGCTTATTGACCTGGAAAATGGACTTGGCCCCAAATGCCGCCAAAAAAGAAAGCTTTTCATTCCAGGTAAAGTACCCAAGAGGAAGGTATATATCACTCTAATTGATTAAAAAAGGGCCGATGATTTGGCCCTTTCTATTTTAGATTGTTCAGTATAAAATCCAACGTCTTGTTGGTATTCAGTTTTTGGTCAAAACTATAACTCTTGTGGGTAATAGGATGCGCCAGCCCCATGCTTTTAAGGTATTTGATGGTCTCCTCATTATCCAGGTTGACCTTTCCGGTCAGCATCAAATCCATACTCTGCTCATTCTTGTAGCGCTTGTAGATCTTGCGAAGCCCACTAAGGTACAATCGATCTTTGGTGAAACCTCCACCCCTGTGCGCGCGAAGGGTAATGGTAAAGGCATCGTCCCGGTTGAGCTTATATTGGCCATGAATCAAATCAAACGTATCCGCAAAGGAATACCCCTTGATCAAACTGTCTGCCGCCAATACCCGATAGGCCAATTCCTTTAAACGTTTTAAGGTCAAAGCTCCGCCCATATACTCACTAAACACCGCCAAACCTTCCTGCGTCTCCACATTTTTGGGTAGTCCGTTGGAAAAAATCTTCAAGGGTTGTTGCAACCCATTGTACGTGGTCACCAAATGCACCCCGATTTCATGATTGGCCAGCGTTAATAGTTGATTTTTACTGAATTTGGTGTTCTTTTTGATCAAGAGAGCCTGTGAACTATTGCTCACCATGGCCTCTGCTGCAATATGGGTAGAAAATTTAATGTTCAAAGGAAAATCATACTGTCCCACAAAATCCACAAAATATTCCCTGGCCTCATCAGCGGTGTATATTTTTTCCATATCGGCCACCACGGGCTCATCCGCAAAATGAAGAATGAACCGTGCGTTCTGCACATCCTTCTCCGTAGGCGTACCGTAGACACGAAGGGAATTGTAATAGAAATTCTTGCCTTTTCCTATGGTCTCGATGCATTGGACCATGTTGGAATAGTAATAAATCACTTCTTGGTAGAGTTTCCTGATGCGGTCGTCCTCAATGCGCTCCAACCGTTGCGAAAAGAACAAACGGTGTAGTTTATAGGGGTCAAACTTTAACTTGGGATATTTGAACTCAGGTTCTACCGTGTATTTGGAAGAAAAAAAACGATGTTTCTCTTTTTCAATGTTCAACGGGTTGATGTAGCTCAACAACTCAATCTTTCGGACCAAACGGTCCAGATTGGCATCTATTTCTAACAGGTCGCCATATTCCTTGGCCAATTCCTGGGTTTCTTTTTCACCGATCATACATTCTCCTTTTCAAATGCACGTACCATTTCTGGAATCAAAACTTTTAACTGCTGCTCCACTGAACGAACCACTTCGGGATAAATAACCCCTGTGTGTTCATCACAGTAAACCTTGGAAATCTCAGTCGCCAAAACTAAGGTATTCTTAAAATTCTTGGTGATAAATTTCAAAAATTGTCCGTTCCCTTGAAACGTATCGTTGACTTTGGCGGTGGTCTTGATCCCATTCGGCAAATCCATTGCATGCAACATGGATCTCCACCGTTCCACCAAACCCCCAAAGCGATTGTTATCAATATTTGAGGTCCCCAAATTCCAAACTGGCACTTCCCTGTCCCATCGCTTCCAATTATAGCTGTGCATATCAAAAACGATGACCTTCGGGTGTTTCGATTCCAGTTTTCTGATCAGGGCATCCACGACCTTATAAAAATTTCCATGCTTTTTTAAGCTATGTTGACGCTCATCTTCCGCTAGCGGTTGTTTCCAAAGCTCCTTGCCCCAAGCGTCTTTGTAGACAGCGGTTTCCGGTGGACGGTTAAGGTCATATTCAAACCTACTATCGCAACCTGCTATGATAATGGGATGGGTCTGTACCATTTCCTTGGTACAGGGGTCTTCCTCATACCAACGGTCGTATTCGGAGTGATGGCAATTATCCCAGAGTGACTTTCTAAATTGATGCCCGTCATGTACGGCACCACAAACAAAGGGCACGTATCCTTCTATCTTAAGGGTGAAGGAATAATCCTCGGATACGGCTTCAAAAGGTTCCTCGTTTTGAATACGAAGAACGATGTCATCTATGGAACACTTAAGCATTTTCTACTTCGCTGCGTAATCTTGACCTACGGTCAAAGGCCTTTAACTTATCCAAGACCTTGCTTTCTATAAAATCGATGACCTTGGTTTGAATCTTGGTCTTGTACACCTTGTTCATGTAGGTAATCCCACCCGGAGACATGACATTCACTTCCACCAATTTGCCCCCGATCACATCAATACCCACAAAGTACAATCCATCCTTCACCAATTTGGGGCCGATTTGCTTGCAAAGTGCTTTTTCCTGTTTGGTCAAGGTGTGTTTTGCCACCGAGCCACCCGCAGAAACATTGGAACGATGGTCGTCCGATCCAGGGATACGGCGCATGGCTCCGATAGGCTCCCCATTCAATATCAAAATACGGATATCCCCTTGGTCCGCACCTTCAATGTATTCTTGAAGTATGACATAGTTGGAACTTCCATCTGAATTGGTTACATAGAAATCCAATAAAGAATTAATATTGGACATGGCTGATTTTTCTATCAGAATAACGCCCGATCCCCCGTATCCGTTCAATGGCTTCAAAATCATTTTATCCGCAGGGGAATTCTTAATCTGTTGGATCAAATATTTTTTGTTCTTGGAGACATGGGTCACTGGAATAATATTGCTATGTGAGTCCCCAAAGGCAGCGGTATAAAGTTTGTTATTGGCTTCTCGAAGTCCTTGTAGTGAATTGACAATGAACACATCATCCTTCACCGAGTCCAAAAAATTGAGCATCAAGGGATCCAATGGCGGGTTGGCTCGCATAAAGATGACATCAAACCCAGCCAAAGGGAGCATTTCTTCACGAGTGGTTGCCTGCTTGTAAAATGTTTTGAGACTACTGGACACCTTATCCATCCGATTGATCACGGTACAGAAAGCACTGGTTACACTGTTTCTAATGGTTAGGTTTGCCGGGGTACAAAGGGCCACGCCATGGTTTCGGCGCACACATTCATGGATCAAAGCCAACGAAGTGTCGTTCTCTGGATTGATTTCATCCCAAGGATACATTAAAAAACAGATGTTCATAACCTTCTATACTTTAATTATTCCGAATCTTTCTTATGGTAATTGTCATCCCAATTCTTAACCTTTGGATCCCCCAATTTACCAACGGACTTGGCCACCAACATGGATACAGTGGCATCGCCAGATACATTGATCACCGTTCTACACATGTCCAAGGGCCTGTCAACAGCAAAAATAAGGGCCAATCCGGCCTCAGGAATCCCCGCCTGGGCCAATACAATCACCAACATCACCATACCGGCTCCTGGCACTGCTGCACTTCCAATAGAGGCCAAAGTTGCAGTGACAATAATTCCCAATTGTGCAGATAGGCTTAAATCCATGCCAAAGGCCTGCGCAATAAAAACTGCGGCAACCGCTTGGTACAGACTGGTGCCATCCATATTGATGGTAGCACCAATGGGCAATACGAAACTGGTCACCTCTTCCTCTACCCCCAAATGTTCCTCTACACGCTCCATGGTTACCGGTAAGGTAGCCGCACTGGAACTAGTGGAAAATGCCAACAACTGGGCAGGTGACATCCCTTTCATGAAAAAAGCCGGCCCTTTTTTGGTGAAAATCCAAACTATCAACAAGTAGACACATAACATCAAGGTCAATCCCAGTACAACACAGAAAGCGTACCAAGCCAAAGCCTTGAAGAGATCTACGCTGGGCGATTCCACCACGAGGGCCGCTAATAGTGCAAAAACACCATAGGGAGCCGCAAGCATGATAATATCGATCAATTTCAGAATAACTTCATTGAAGCCATCGAAGAATTTTTTTACAGGGGCCGCTTGTTCCTCTGGAATCAGGATAAGACCTATGCCAAAAAAGATGGCGAAGAAAATGACCTGTAGCATATTACCATTGTCACTCGCCGCCTTAAAAATATTACTGGGCACCAAATCTTCCAAAGCTTGAAGTGGACCTGCTTCTTTTTGCTTGTCCGCCTTCGATTTGATGGAATCCGCATCTCCTTTGTAACTTTCTACCAGCTCATTACGTGTTTCTTCAGTAATTGAACCCCCAGGTTTGATTAAATTAACCACCATCAACCCGATGGATACGGCAATAACCGTTGTAATGATGTAGGTAGCTATGGTCCTACCTCCCATTTTAGATAATTTGGAAATATCTTTCAGGTCCGACACCCCTTTGATCAGGGACGCCAAAATCAATGGCACTGCAATAAGTTTTAGGGAATTTATAAATATGTTCCCAAAGGGTTTGATCCAATCAGCCACAAGTTTCGGACCCCATTCCAACTGCACCATGATAAGTGCAAAAATAACACCAAGGGCCATCCCGATCAGGATACGCCAGTGCAATTCCAATTTCTTCATAAGATGGTTTTAATGGCAGTAAGATACTTTTTTGAAAGGAAACCTCCTAACCCCGCCTACATTTTGTTGGTGCGGGCCAAAAGTGTGAAGTCGGCCAGAACCAAGGCCGCCATGGCCTCCACAATGGGTACGGCCCTTGGCACTACGCAGGGATCATGCCTACCCTTGCCTTGGGTGGTCACTTTCTCCCCCTCCTTGTTGATGGTTTCGTAAGATTGTAAAACCGTGGCCACCGGTTTGAAAGCCACATTGAAATAGATGTCCATTCCATTGCTGATCCCACCTTGGATGCCACCACTTCGGTTGGTTTGGGTGGACCCATCCGGATTATAGGCATCATTATGCTCACTGCCCTTCATGGCAACCCCGGCAAAGCCGCTGCCATATTCAAAACCTTTTACAGCGTTGATAGACAACATGGCCTCTCCCAATTTGGCATGCAACTTATCGAATACCGGCTCTCCGAGACCGATAGGTACATTCTGAATGACACAGGTGACCACACCGCCAATGGTATCCCCTTCTTTTTTGATGGATTTGATGTAGTCCTCCATTTTTTGGGCGGTTTCAAGGTCTGGACATCGAACGGCGTTGGCCTCTATCTTCGAAAAATCCAGTTGCTGATAGGGTTTATCCAATTTGAGTTCCCCTACTTGGGAAACAAAGGCATTGATTTTGACATCCTTTAAAAATTGCTTGGCGATGGCACCTGCCACAACCCTACTGGCCGTTTCGCGTGCAGAACTGCGTCCGCCACCACGGTAATCCCTGAACCCATATTTTTGGTCGTACACATAATCGGCGTGGGATGGGCGGTAGGAATCCTTGATATGGGAATAATCATTTGACTTCTGGTTGGTGTTGTGAATGGCAAAGCCAATAGGCGTCCCCGTGGTCTTTCCTTCAAAAAGACCGGAATAGAATTCCACTGTATCCGGTTCCTTGCGTTGGGTTACAATGGCAGATTGACCCGGTTTTCTTCGGTCCAATTCCCTTTGGATTTCATCAAGGTCCAATTCCAGTCCGGCAGGGCATCCATCCAACACACCTCCCAATGCTTTTCCATGGGATTCCCCAAATGTGGTGAGCCTAAAAAGCTGTCCAAAAGAATTTCCTGCCATTCGGTATAAAAATTAAGAGAAATTCAAAGGTAGCTGATATTGGCCGAATTCAAAAACTGCCCACCCACTTAATGTTATTGTAACATATTGAACTTATGGGTGATGATTTTTTAACAATAATGTCATGTATTAATGATTTGAATTTGATTTTCAATTTATTCCTACCAGTTTATTTTGCAGTTAAACCTTACACGATTGAAAAAAAGGAAGATAGAACTGGCCGTAATTTCGGATGTGCATTTGGGAACCTATGGTTGCCACGCTGACGAACTTATAGCCTACCTCAATAGCATACAGCCCAAAAAACTGGTCTTGAACGGGGACATTATCGATATCTGGCAGTTCAGCAAACGGTATTTTCCCCCATCCCACTTAAAAGTTTTACGCAAGATCATTGGAATGGCCTCTAAGGGCACAGAAGTTTACTATATCACTGGAAATCACGATGAAATGCTTCGTAAGTTTAGTGATACTTCAATGGGTAATTTTAAGATTGCCAATAAATTGGTCTTAAATCTAGACGGCAAAAAAGCATGGATTTTCCATGGTGATGTATTCGATGTCTCCATCCAAAATGCCAAATGGCTGGCCAAACTGGGGGGTTACGGATACGACCTTCTTATTCTCATCAACAGGTTTGTGAATTGGTGCTTGGCAAAAATGGGCAGGGAGAAATATTCCCTTTCCAAACGCATCAAGAACAGCGTGAAAAGTGCCGTAAAGTACATCAACAATTTTGAAAAGACCGCAGCCGAGCTCGCCATAGAGAATGAGTACGACTACGTGATCTGTGGACATATCCATCAACCCAAAAAAGAAGTGTACGAGAGTAAAAATGGAAGCTGCACGTACCTTAACTCAGGGGATTGGGTGGAAAACTTGACCGCTTTGGAATATTCCTTTAAGCGTTGGAAAATCTACCATTACAACCACGACAGACTCTCGCCCTTCTTTGTAGACGAAGATCTAAAGGAAATGGACATGAACGAACTCATCGCTTACATAACCGACAAGGATGTAGATATGGAGGATATTGACCAAGACGAGGAATTTGATGACATGGACAATCCCGTCAACCACAAATCGTTAGACGACCAAGGCCTCTCTCAAGATTGAGACAGGGTGTTTGGCCTCCCTTTTCGTCCCATCCTTTATCTGATGCCTACAGCTTGTCCCATTTGCGGAAATAATGGTTGCGCCGTCACTTTTATTTATGGCAGGGAACAACTTTAAATTCCCTACCTGCATGCTGGTTTCATAATGCTCCTTTTCATAGCCAAAAGACCCTGCCATTCCGCAACAACCTGAGGGAATGATGGTTACTTTGTAGTTTTTTGGCAGATTGAGCATATCAAAAGTCACTTTTTGGTTACTCAACGCTTTCTGGTGGCAATGTCCGTGTATTTTTATGGTCCGTTCCTCTTCCGTAAAGTAATCGGCTTTAATATGGCCTTCTTTTATTTCCGAAGCGATAAATTCCTCGATCAAAAAGGAACGGGATGCCAACTTTTTCAAGAGCTCCTTATCATCATGTAACCGTTGGTATTCATCCCTGAAAGATAGCACGGCGGATGGTTCCAAACCTATAATGACCTTATCACGATCAAGGATGCCCTTTAATTTTTCCATGTTTTTGGCAACGAGCTTTTTGGCCTGCTTCAAAAATCCTTTGGACAAATAGGTCCTGCCACTTTCCGCATAAAACAATTCAACCTCGTAGCCCAGTTTGCAAAGCAATTCTATAGCGTCCTTCCCTACTTCAACATCCAAGTATTTCACAAACTCGTCCAAATACAACACTACCCGCTTTTTGGAAATATCCGTATGCTCCACCTGAAATTCTATCAAGTGTTTTTCAAAATCAAACTTGTACACCTTGGGCAAGCTTCTTTCTGGTGCAACCCCGGACATTTTTTTCAACAACCCGCCCACTGCCTTTGATTCGTACATGACATTGGTCAGACCCGCAACCTTGCTCCCCAAAGCGTTCAATTGGGTGTTGTAGGCAAACAATTTACTGCGCAGGGAATAGCCATTGGATTCCTGATAATGGTACAAAAACTCAGCTTTCAGAGCAGCAATATCCACATTACTGGGGCATTCGCTCGCACAGGCCTTGCAACTCAAACAGAGATCGAATACCTGTTTCAGTTCTTGATGGTCAAACCGATTGGTTTTTTCTGAATTGGTCAGAAACTCCCGAAGGGCATTTGCCCTGCCCCGGGTGGTATCCTTTTCGTTTTTGGTGGCTTGGTAACTGGGACACATACCTCCATTCATGTGGTGGCTTTTTCTACAATCGCCACTGCCATTGCACTTTTCTGTGGCCCTGAGAATCCCCTCGCTATCGGAAAAATCCATCAGGGTATCTATATTGGGTTCCTTACGGTCTATTTTATAGCGCAAGGACTCATCCATGGGATAGGCATCCACAATCTTTCCGGGATTGAAGATATTATTGGGATCGAACAGCGATTTTACCCTTTTTAAAAGGGCGTAGTTCTCCTCCCCGATCATCAACGGGATAAACTCGGCACGAACGATTCCATCCCCGTGCTCCCCGCTAAAGCTCCCTTTGTATTTTTTGGTGAGCTTTGCCACATCCGTTGTAATGGAACGGAACAACACCACATCTTCAGATTTCTTCAAGTTTAAAATAGGACGCAAGTGCAGCTCCCCTGCGCCGGCATGGGCATAGTACACGGCATCCTGTCCATACTCCTCCATGATTTTGGAAAACTCTCCGATAAAATCCTTTAAATCCTCTAGAGCAACAGCGGTGTCTTCAATACAGGCTACCGCCTTTCGGTCCCCGACCATGTTGCCCAAAAGACCAAGACCGGCTTTTCTCAACTCCACGGCCTTGTTGATATCATCTCCGTATAAAACGGGGCTGGCATAGCTCAACCCTGATTGTTTTATGGTCATCAACAACCCTTCCAACTGTTTTTCCAGATCAGCTTCGGAATCCGAGCGAACTTCCAGCATCAAGATTCCCGCTGGGTCACCTTCCACAAAAAATCGGTTCACCAATTGCGCCCTATTGCTTTTGGTGCAGTCCAAAATCACCTTGTCCATCATCTCACAGGTATGCAGGTTGTGCTGCATGACAGGGGCCACATCGCTCAAACAATCTTCCAAGGTTTTGTAATGGGTGGCAACCATGGCGGAGTATGCCGGGGGCAGCTCATCCAGTTGAAGGGTTACTTCCGTTGTGAATGCCAAGGTTCCTTCACTCCCGGACAATAATTTGCATAGATTGAAATCCCGCCCATCCTTCTCGTCAAAAATGGTATTGTGGAGCAATTCATCAACTGCGTACCCCGTGTTTCTTCTGTGGATACTTGGTTTTGGGAATTGTTCCGCTATCTTTTGCTGGGTTTCGCTATCCGAAAGTTCATTATAGAGGGAAGCATAGATCATCGCCTCCAAAGTGCTTCCTTTTTTCTTTGCTTCAAATTCTTCTTTGGATATCGTTGAAAAATTGGCTTCGCTTCCATCTGACAACAAGCACTGCATGGAAATCACTTTGTCCCTTGTTACCCCATATTGAATGGATGTTGTACCTGAAGAGTTGTTACCTACCATTCCCCCGATCATACAACGGTTGGAAGTGGAAGTGTTTGGCCCAAAAAAGAGGCCAAATGGTTTCAAGTATTGGTTCAACTCATCCCGGACAACCCCTGGCTGAACCGTTACCTGTTTCTTGTCCTTGTCCAAACCAAGGATTTTGGTGAAATTACGGCTCACATCCACCACAATCCCATCCCCAACGCACTGGCCTGCCAAGGAAGTACCTGCCGTTCTGGGAATCAAACCTACTTTGTGTTCATTGGCATACCCTATCAAAAGTTGAATGTCTTCCTTACTTTTGGGATAGGCTACGGCTAAAGGAGTTTTGCGGTATACGGAGGCATCGGTGGCGTAGAGGGCCCTGCTCAAGTCATCACTCAAGAGGTCGCCTTGCAGTTGCCCTGCAAGTTGATTTAACAAATTTTTATTCAATTTGGAATACTTTTTGGGAACTAAAATGGTTTTTGAATCGTAAATCTAACACAAAACTATCTCTAATTTTTAACTTAAAAAGAG
>JAGQZL010000370.1 GCA_020434915.1 Allomuricauda sp.
TGGGGAACCACTTTTAAGGCATGATTTTTTAGAGCATTTAATTTATAATAATCAGGAATAAGTCTGACGGACAAAACACTTTTGGCCTCGGGGATTATTTGGCACTTCCCATATTCATCAGCCTTCAGTGGTAACCCCATGACCGATGCGTCCGCCAAATTTTTGGGCAGCGGATTTCTTTCATAGATGGATTGAAAAAGGTTAATTTTTTGGAGGATGCTCATCAATGGGTTTTGGATTCTGGGTGATGGTCAACATTTTTGGTGTTTAACCTGCTTTTGGCCCTGTACCGCCATAAAAGTAATACTTTGGCCAATTGGTGGACCTTGAGTTTCTTTAGAAAATTGATCAAATGGTAACGGGCCGTGTTCAGGGCCCAAGAACCATAGGCTTTAAAAATGCTATTTGGTTTTTTTGGGTCGTACAGATTGATCTGTGTATAGGTGTAGGTTGAATTTACCCATTGCCTTTTATGCAGAAAATCGCCCCGGCCCATATCTATTTGGGCAATGTTGTTATCAAAACACCAATTCACTACATCGATCATCATTTGGTTTCCAAGCCCATAACGGGCATAGTCAACATCAAATGCAATGTTGAAGAGATACAAGGTTTTTCCATGGATAAACCCAATGCCTAAAGCAATCACTTTGTCTCCATCAAATAATGAAAAAATGATGGCATTTTTCTTAGGAAGGAGTTTCCCAAACATTTGTTTGTACAAAGGGAGTAGGGGAACTTCATAGTTATAGGCCTCTTTTTGATCAAACCTTTTTTCAAGAAAAATTCTTAATCGGTCAAATAAAAGAGTAAGAGTGGTGTTATCCACAGCTCCATGGAATATTCTTCTTTGTGGATGAACCTCGTTTTCTAGTCTTTTGCTCTGTCTTCAAAAGTTTCTTCTTCTACCTTGTCCACTAAAATGTTTTTCAAAATAGGAGTCAAATGAATCATATACCCCAAGATTTATAAAGAAACCGGGATAAAGTGAAGAAGTTAGGGTCTTCATTGATTTCAAGGATGGGTCAAGGATTATTTTTTGATAAGAAGGGACATCAACAATGGTATGGGAGGATTTTGGATGGGTATTAGGGGTCAGTGACAGCTCATAGGTTTCTTCCTCTCCTTCCAGGGCGCTTGCTGAAAGAAGGGGAGATGCTATATGGGATTCGCCCAATAGAATGTCTAGAAGAAACCGCATTTTCATAAGCTAAATCACTTGATTTTCAATAAATAACATTCATTTTGAAGCTGTACATAATATTCGTTTTCATACGGGGCATTTTGATTGATCAAAATTTGGTCCACAGGAAATTGATGCTTGTAGGCAAGCTGTAATAGTGGCTTTGTCAATTCACTTTTGGAAATATCCAATATTCTTTTTCCTTCTCCCCCTTCCGTGAATTTAGCATCATTTACCAAAACGGTTTCAACAGATTCCATTTTATATGGAACCTGGTCTCCCTTCCATTTTCTGATAAGTTTGTCCAATTTTATCCTCTTGGCCATTTTTACGGCAGCTATTTTGAGTTTAGTTTTCCAAACGAGCATATTGAATTTCATTTGCCCGAAAAGGGAATGGTCACTGTTGATGAAAACCAGATCATTACCATGGATTTGGTCCGCCCATCGTTCCTTGATGTACCCGTAGCCTTTCAACAAGTCATACTTGGCATAACCTTGGCCGATCAACCAGTCAATGTTTTGCCACATATCCAATTTGCCCAAACGGAATATATCGTAATCCGGGTCGTAGGCACTCAAAATATAATAGGCCAATTTTCCTTTCATCATGTTGATGCGAATACTGACGGGCCTGTTGTTGGCATAAATCACGAAAAGGTTGGCCTGCTTCTGCAGTAGTTTTGGATAGACGTCCGCCTTAATTTCATCAAGGTGTTGGAGCTCATAATTATGCTCGTTTTTCTGCTCAAAACGATGAACCATCAACTCCCTGAGCTTTTCAAAAAGATGGTCAAAGTTTTCTTTGTCCATCGGTCCATGATAAACCTCGTATTGGACAGTAAAACAGGTTTCCAAACGCTTTTTATAGCGCCTTAGAGCGGAACGACTCTTGGTGCCAAAGTGTTTTTGAAGATAGGCATCCCCGTCTGGATAGTGTTCAAGGTCTACTACATATGTTTTTTGGGTGGAGATGGTCCTACAAGACACTTTCCCAGTTGATGTATTTAAATGTAGCTTCAAATAACCTGGCACATCCTGCACGATCAAACTCCTTTTGTTTTTTGATGGAGACTGGTCTGGTTTGCCGTACAATGTTTGGCCATCCCTAAGGTCCTCAATGGATTTGATTTCCCGGGGGAACCTATTGAGTGACAGGAACGCCTTCAAAAAGATTATTTTTT
>JAGQZL010000371.1 GCA_020434915.1 Allomuricauda sp.
GGGTACCTGTTTGTAGTTCTGCCAAGGGTACGGCACCCCAATTTCTTTTTCCAAAAAGTCAAAGATGTGTTGGGTATAGCGGTAGGTAGGTTCCACTTTTGAACTGTCCTTGGGTTTGAAATACAGTTCAATGGGCACTCCCGAAGTAGATTTGAGTACTTGTTTGTCAAAATTGCCAATGGCAAACCCCACCAAATAGCTGCTCATGGGTTGTTGCATGTCAAACTTCCATTTGGCCTCCCCAATTCTCTCCTCCTTATCAATCAATTTTCCGTTAGAAATCACCGTGTAGTCATTTCTAAATACTAGCGATAAATCAAATTCCACTTTATCGGTCATATCATCCAAACTGGGCAACCAATGGCTGGTATATTTTCCTTGACCCTGAGTCCAAATTTGTCCATTTCCATGGTTCATTAATCTTAAAACTTTAGTACTCATCGACTTTAACAAGGCATCATACACCTTAGTACCATGATTCCCATTCATTCTCTTAAGAAGCGAATCAGGAATGTGCCAATTCATAAAATAAACGGTCTGCTTTGGGTTGGAATCATATTCCAAATAAAGTGAGTGTTCTTTTCCTTTTTTGAATTTTTTCTTCAGTATAATCTTATTGCCATCATAGTCAAACTTCATCTCTTTCCCATCAAGCAGCACTTTGTTAAACTCCATGCTTTTGGCATCCAAAAAAATCGCCTCTACATTCGCTAGAATTTCAAAGTCATAAGAAACAGTCCCTTTTATTTGCATATTAAAGGGATTAGGCTGGACAAAAACTTCCGCACGGACAAAATCCACCTTGTCCTGAATTTGGGCGCTCAGGAATTGCACAAATAGGAAAAAAACAAGAATCGGGCTCAGCTTCATACCATCAACCAATCAAAAGTCCTTCCAAATTACATATTTTAGTTCGATGAATCCCAATTTTCTGCAAACACCCATTGCCTATCTCAAAGGAGTCGGCCCCAACCGGGCCGAAACCCTAAAGGCGGAATTGGGAATAGAAACCTACCGGGATTTGCTCCATTTGTTTCCCAACCGCTATCTGGACCGCACCAGTTATTACAAAATCAACCAATTGCAACCCAGCGGAGCGGATGTACAGGTAGTCGGGAAAATCATCCACCTGAAAATGGTGGAACAAAAAAGGGGCAAACGCTTGGTGGCCACCTTTGTGGACGAAACTGGGCAAATGGAGCTGGTGTGGTTCCGTGGCCAGAAATGGATCAAGGAAAGTTTAAAAATAAACGAGCCCTACGTGGTATTTGGCAGGGTTGCCCAATACGGCAGCACCTTTTCCATGCCCCACCCAGAAATGGAACTGTTGCACAAGCACCAGCAAGGATTGAAGATTGCCATGCAACCCATCTATCCTTCTACAGAAAAATTGACTGCGAAGGGCATTACCAGCAGGGTAGTTTCCAAAATGGTGCAACAGCTATTATTGGAATCCAAAGGGTATTTTCCTGAATCGTTGCCAAAAGGAATCTTGGAAGAACTCAGACTGCTGCCAAAGGCAGAGGCACTGTTCAACATCCATTTCCCCAAGAGCCAGGAGTTGTTGGCGAGGGCGCAGTTCCGTTTAAAATTTGAGGAGCTGTTTTTTGTGCAATTGCAGTTGATTTCCAAAAAAATGCTCCGCAAGCAAAAAATCAAAGGTTTGCCGTTTGAAAATGTGGGTGAGAATTTCACCACGTTCTTTGAAAACCACCTTCCTTTTGAACTCACGGAAGCCCAAAAACGGGTTATCAAGGAAATCCGAAACGATTTGGGAAGCAATGCCCAAATGAACCGATTGCTACAGGGCGATGTGGGCTCCGGCAAGACGGTCGTCGGCCTTCTCGCCATGGCAACGGTGGTGGAAAGCGGCGCGCAGGCCGCGCTCATGGTGCCCACTGAAATCCTGGCGCGCCAGCACTTCGCCAATCTGTCGAAGCTCTGTGACGCGGCGGGAATCGCGGTGGTCCTGCTGACGGGCCGTGAAAAGGGCAAGTCTCGCGAAGAAATTCTGGCGCGCGTGGCCAAGGGCGAGATCGGCATCGTGGTCGGCACGCATGCGCTGTTTCAGACCGGCGTCGAGTTCCACAATCTGGGGCTCACCGTGGTGGACGAACAGCACCGCTTCGGCGTGCACCAGCGGCTGGCTCTGTCCGAAAAAGGCGAGCACACAGACCTGCTGGTGATGACCGCCACACCCATTCCGCGCACGCTCATTCTCACCCATTTCGGGGACATGGCCGTCTCCACCCTGCGCGAAAAGCCTGCCGGCCGGCAGCCGATCGACACGGCAGTGCTCTCCATCGAGGAATATGACCGCGTGGTGGCCCGCCTTCGCGCGCGGATTGCCGAAGGCGCGCAGG
>JAGQZL010000372.1 GCA_020434915.1 Allomuricauda sp.
GTGTTGGTAGAGGTGAAGGTTCCGGTAAGGGAGGAACAGCCACCCGTGGACACAAAGGAGCCAAGTCCAGATCCGGATATTCCAAGAAAATTGGCTTTGAAGGTGGTCAGATGCCGCTGCAAAGACGTGTTCCCAAGTTTGGATTCAAAAATATCAACCGTAAGGAATACAGGGGAATCAACTTGGGCAAATTGCAAGAGTTGGTGGATAACGGTACTATCAAAAAAGAAGTTACCTTTGACACCCTTGTGGAAAATGGTTTGGCCCACAAAAATGATTTGGTAAAGATTTTGGGTGATGGCGAGTTGAAGGCATCCCTAAAAGTATCGGTACATAAATTTACTGCTTCCGCAAAAGCTGCCATCGAGGCTGCAGGAGGTGAGGCAATAAGTTTATAAGGAATAGAGTAGCATGAAGAAATTTATTGAGACCATATCCAATATCTGGAAGATTGATGAGCTGAGACAACGTATCATCTTAACCCTTGGACTGTTGTTGGTTTACCGATTCGGTGCCCAAGTAGTACTTCCCGGTATTGATACCGCCCAATTAGCTCAATTGAATACAGCTACCCAAGATGGAATTTTGGGCATTCTTAACGCATTTACAGGTGGGGCGTTTGCCAACGCATCTGTTTTTGCTTTGGGAATTATGCCATATATCTCCGCTTCCATTGTAGTGCAGTTGATGGGAATTGCAATTCCTTATCTACAAAAACTACAGAAAGAAGGAGAGAGTGGAAGGAAGACCATCAACCAGATTACCCGTTGGTTGACCATCGGTATCTGTATAGTTCAAGCACCTGCCTATTTGTACGGATTAGGAGCTTTGGGAGTTCCGGACAGCGCATTTGTTTTGGGCAAAGGTTTGGATTTCATCGTTCCTGCGGTAATCATTTTGGTAACAGGATGTGTGTTCGCTATGTGGTTGGGTGAGAAAATCACCGACAAAGGTATCGGTAACGGTATATCCTTGTTGATCATGGTGGGGATCATTGCCAGAATGCCTCAAGTGTTCGCACAAGAATTTGTTTCAAGGACCACCAACAATACAGGAGGTATCATGTTCATGTTGATCGAGGTGATTGTTTGGTTCTTGGTAATCTTGGCCAGTGTGTATTTGACTATGGCCGTTAGACAGGTTCCTGTACAGTACGCAAGAAGAACAGCTTCCGGTGGTTACGAAAAGAACGTCATGGGAGCTAGGCAGTACATTCCGTTGAAGTTGAATGCTTCTGGTGTAATGCCGATCATTTTTGCACAGGCTATCATGTTTGCCCCAAGTTTGTTGGGAAGAACATTCAACAATACTGCGGTTGGACAGTGGATGGAGGTTCAATTTGCCGATATTTTCGGGTTGGCCTATAACATTTTGTTCGCAGTATTGATCATTATATTTACCTACTTCTACACAGCAATCACCGTGCCTACCAATAAGATGGCCGATGATTTGAAAAGAAGTGGAGGGTTTATCCCAGGAATCCGTCCAGGTAAGGAAACCGGTGATTTCTTGGATAAGATCATGTCCTTGATCACCTTGCCAGGTTCCGTTTTCTTGGCCCTATTGGCGGTATTGCCTGCCGTAGTGGTGAAGTTGATGGATGTGCAGGCAGGTTGGGCATTGTTTTACGGTGGTACATCCCTGTTGATTATGGTAGGTGTGGCCATCGATACGGTACAGCAAGTAAATTCTTATTTGTTGAACAGGCATTATGACGGCTTGATGAAAACCGGCAAAAACAGAAAAGTAGCATAATTTATGGCAAAGCAGCCAGCAATAGAACAAGACGGGACTATTATTGAAGCATTGTCAAATGCAATGTTCAGGGTAGAATTGGAAAACGGACACGTGGTAACCGCGCATATCTCCGGAAAAATGAGGATGCACTATATCAAATTGCTTCCCGGGGATAAAGTGAAGTTGGAAATGAGCCCATACGATTTAACAAAAGCAAGAATTACTTATAGATACTAATTACGATGAAGGTAAGAGCATCAATAAAGAAGAGAAGTGCCGACTGCAAGATTGTACGCAGAAAGGGCAGATTGTACGTAATCAACAAAAAGAATCCTAGATTTAAACAAAGACAAGGGTAATTATGGCAAGAATTGCAGGTGTAGATATACCTAAACAAAAGCGTGGCGTTATTTCACTTACCTATATCTTCGGAGTGGGTAAAAGTAGGGCGCAAGAGATTTTGAAGACCGCCCAGGTAAGCGAGGATACCAAGGTTTCCGATTGGACCGATGATGAAATTGGAAGAATCCGTGATGCTGTTGGGGCTTATACCATTGAAGGAGAGCTTCGCTCAGAGACCCAAATGAACATCAAGCGTTTGATGGACATC
>JAGQZL010000373.1 GCA_020434915.1 Allomuricauda sp.
GATGTGGATGTGACCCGTGACAGGGTTCCTATTAGGAGTGTTGAGGCCTATTACATGCTTACCAACGATATGGGCTTCATCAAGATCAATAGGTTTGCAGAGTCTACTTTTGATGAATTTAAGGACGCCCTCAAAAAATTGAAACTGAGAGGGGCCAGAAAATTGGTATTGGACCTAAGGGACAATCCGGGGGGCTATTTGGGCATTGCGGAAAAAATGGCGGATGAGTTCCTAGGGGATGATAAGCTTATCCTGTTCACCAAAAACAAAAAGGGACGGGTCAAAAAAGTATATGCTACCAAAAAGGGAGATTTTGAAGATAAGCCCGTTTATGTGCTGATCAACGAACGTTCAGCATCTGCCAGTGAGATCATTGCGGGAGCTCTTCAGGATAATGACATTGGAACCATTGTGGGAAGACGATCTTTTGGAAAGGGGTTGGTACAGCGCGAAATGGACTTGGGAGATGGTTCCGCAGTACGTTTGACCGTAAGCCGTTACTATACTCCCACTGGCCGTTCCATTCAAAAATCATACAAAAACGGCAACCATGATTACTATAAAAAATTCATGGACCGGTATACCAACGGAGAACTTAACTCCGCGGACAGCATTAAGGTGGCAGATTCCTTAAGATTTGTAACCCCTGGTGGAAAAGTGGTCTACGGAGGTGGCGGAATCATTCCTGATGTGTTTGTTCCCATTGGTTCCAACCAAGAAGAAGCCATTGAAAGCATGGACGATACTTATCAATTCTTTTCGCGATTCATTTTTGAACATTTGGAAGAGGATAGGACACGGTATGCGGACTATGATCAGAACCAGTTTTTGGAAGAGTTTAAAGTGGATGATATTCTCTTTGACCAATTTATCCAGTTTGTGCTCAACCGGAAAGTGAAGTTGGATTTCTATGCCTATGAAGACAAGATCAAAGCCTATTTAAAAGCCAATATTGCCGAACAATTGTTTTCCCCGAACGTTGCCGCCCAGATCAAAGGGGAATACGATTCCATGCTGGTAAGGGTGAAGGATTTGGACGCAACGGTCATTGTACCCGCACAGGTAGGTGCGGTGGACCTTAAAAAATAGGCTACCCTTTTAACTTTTTCTCTATCTTCTTGGAGGTCATGTAGATCAAGACAAGGATAATGGCGCACAAAGGCGCAATAATTCCTATGATGGCAATGGTGCTGTCCCCTTGAAATGGATTTTCAAAATCCACCATGGTCACGTTGTAGGCAATCAATGCCAAAGACAAGATAATGAGTACAATGCTAAAGGTCTTGTTCATAACAATATTTTAAATGCCGTGTGAAAGCAACTGGTTGATGTTGGAAGCAAAAAGCTTTACGGCGATGGCCATTAAAATGACCCCAAATACTTTTCGGATGATGTTCAACCCGTTCTTCCCCAAAAAGTGTTCGATCTTTGCGCTCGATTTCAGAACGATATATACAAAGATAATGTTTAGGACAATAGCAACAATAATGTTCTCTACATGATATTCCGCTCGGAGGGAGAGCAATGAGGTCATGGTACCTGCACCGGCGATCAATGGAAAGGCAATCGGTACAATGGAAGCCGTCTCGGGCTCATCATCCCTGTAGAGTGTAATGCCCAAGATCATTTCAATGGCCAGAAAGAAAATAATAAAGGCACCTGCCACGGCAAAGGAATTCACATCGATCCCGATCAATTTCAGGATCTTTTCACCAACAAACAAAAAGGCGATCATAATACAGGCCGCAACCACGGATGCTTTTTCAGATTGAATGTGTCCTACCTTGTTCCTGAGTGATATGATAATGGGAATGCTTCCCAAAATATCGATCACGGCAAAAAGGATCATTCCGGCTGTAGCTATTTCCTTAACGTTGAAATTCATGGCTCTTATTTTTTTTCGAACGGCAAATTTACGTTTAAAAAACCCTTTTGGACTATTTGAAGAAGTTTATAAATCATCAAATTTTTGGTTTTGGATTACATTTGTCAAAAAAGTGACCTATTATGTTCCAGATAGGAAAAACCATTGTATCCGAAGAGATATTGGAGAACGACTTTGTCTGCAATCTGAATGCATGCAAAGGAGCTTGTTGTGTGGGAGGCGAGTATGGCGCCCCGTTGGAGGAATCGGAGACCGATATGCTGGTGAACATTTTTGAAGATGTTAGACCATATCTCCGGCCAGAGGGCATTAAAGCCATTGAAGAACAAGGAGCCTTTGTGAAGGGAGAAGATGGGGAATGGGAAACACCGTTGGTAAACAATAACGAGTGTGCCTATGTTATTTTTTCCCTGGAGGGCATTGCCAAATGTGGTTTGGAACAGGCACATATGGACGGGGCC
>JAGQZL010000374.1 GCA_020434915.1 Allomuricauda sp.
GTCCATCCACAACTTTAGCCTCCATGTGTTTGCGAAGGTACTGGGTCATGAGTTTGAATTCCCCAGGCGCAAACATCCCTGGCTTTCTTGTTTTCGCCCCATTCAAATAGTCAAGATTGGGTTGGCGGAACTCGCTTTTGGCCATTTCCTTTTCCAGTGCGGTGAGTTCTTGGTCATTTGCCAACATATCGGCAAAGGCCCCTGCGGATCTGTTGTATTTAATGGTGATATCATTCCTCCGTACCAAACACATCAAATAGGTGCCTTCGTAAGTGTTTCCCTTTGAAACATCGATAAAGGAAAGATAGGCTTCATTTGGCCCGAGAATGGCTTGAAGCTCTTTCAATGGCAGCTGCTTCACGGTACTTCTTTTGTCGTTCAACAAGGAATACGATCGGTTGGATTCGATGACATCATAGATCTTATCAAACTGGTGGGTCTCAAAATATGTGGCGGCCAACTTACCATTGATTCGTTGGAACTTGTCCAAGTAGCCCCTTTGGGCTAAAGTCGATAATCCATCCAGTACCTTGATTTCCTCTTCCTTGGCTATTTCAAATTTTTTGGCTGCTTCCGTATAATTTTTCAACTCCATCAATCTAATGCCATCATTGTAGGCATTGCCCGATAAGGCTACCGCTCCTTCGCCAAGAATGTTTTCTGTAGTGGATAGCCCGTTTACCACAAAGGACGAATAGGGCTGGTTGACCATTCCGGGAATTTTTAAAAAATCTTGGGCTTTTTTGCGAATGGCCTTTCCCTTTTCAATGTCCTTGTTGAAAGCGTAGGTACGCATCAACACATAATACGCTTCGGCAAGGTACTCCGGAGATTTCAACTTGGGCAACAGGTTGACATATATATCAGCAATAATGGCTGCCTCATCATATTTTTGTTGCTCGGTAAGTGCCATGACCATATAGAAATAGGTTTTCACCAGCACAGCAGTTGAGGGGGCCTTTCCTTTGAGCTCATCAATAATAAAACTACTGGAGGCCAATACCTTGTCCCATCTTTTTAAAGCGGACTGCAAACGGGCAAGTCTTAAAAATGCCCTGTATCTGGAAGGCAACGAGTAACTCTTTTGGTCAAAAACGATTTTTTCCAAATGGGGTTCCAGTTGCTGCCCAAAGGAAAAATTCACTTTTTCCGATAATTGGGCCATAAAGACCAGGGCATCGGTATAGAGTTCCCTTGAGATAAGGCCTTCTTCAACAGCTTTTCTGGCATTGACCCAATCGGCCAATGTTTTATCGGCGGTAGCATTCTGGGCAATGCTTTCATAGGTGGCCCCAAGGCTTGAGCCCAAATGTTCGAAGGTTGCCTTTGCTCGTGCGATGCTCCGATTGTTATAGTCCGATAAAAATCCTTGCGCCATCTGCACCGTTGCAGACAATTGTGGATAACTAGCCAAGGAGTTCACATAGCCACTCAAAGATTGAAAGTCTCGTTGCATTGTAGCCTGATCTTGGCCCACGGCCTGCATGTTCTCCAAAAATAATTTGGCCTCAGTTGGCCGATTGGCATATACCGCATAGGTAAACCCATAAAAACCTGTCTCAGGGTTGTAGCTGTCAAAGGCCATGGCCCATTGCGAGAACATTACCGCATCATTGGGTTTATTGTTACCATATAGGGCACTGGCAACCCAACCAAAGGTTTTGGCGTTTTCCGGATACGTTTCCAGAAGCACTGCCGCGGACATCAACCGGGCATTGTTGTTCCCAGATTTGCCTGCCTCCAAAAAGGCTGCATAGCTGGGATGGGACGTTGGATCGTTTGGTGGAATAGTCGCTTGTGACCAACAAAAGAAATGGGCAAGGACGAACACCAAAAATATTGAATCTCGCATGTTACACTTTTAAAATGAAATTTGGGGATATCTAAAGGGATGTTGTCATTTGACCGTTCTTGTAGATGGCGGCCTCATGGGTGTTGTTCTGATTCTTTTTTAGGTACTGACCATTTATGGCGCCATTTTGCATTTGCAGAATTTCTTTGGTTCCATCAAAATGCCATATCATTTGGACACCATCAACAATACCATCGGTGAATTCGGAAAAAATGATTTTTTTCTCGGACATAAGAAACTGCATTGTTAAGCCATGCATATTCCCGTCCTTCCAATTGCTGAAAACGGCATCGTTGCCGTCGACCTTAACTCCATTGCCATTTTCGCAGTTTCCCATTACACATGGGGAAAGACCTGTGGTGGGCAGAGGACTATTACTCATGTGCTTATCATTTTGGTAATCCCTGAACTCATATCCTGATTTGTTCCTGATCACATGAAGACCCTCTCGTTTACCATCAACATACATTCCGAATGCATA
>JAGQZL010000375.1 GCA_020434915.1 Allomuricauda sp.
TGCAAGTTCAAGACGACTTTGGTTCCCGTGGCCTTGTCCAGCTTTTCATCCTTCAAATCATACACGGTAAAATTGAAATTCCCTTTGTACTTCTTTGAGAAAAAATCCAAACGATCTTGGATAATGGACAATCCCAAGGATTTACTTTTCAACGGATTTTGATGGTTCCGCAATTGGGATGCCTGCCTTCCAACGCCGTTGTCTTCGATGGTGATTTCGAGATGGTCCGACCCTTCCAGGGCCTGGACCACAATCTCCAACCGCTTTTTCCCCTTTTTGGTGGTGAGGCCATGCCAAATGGAGTTTTCCACAAAGGGCTGAAGTAATAGAGAGGGAATCAAAATATGCTCAGCGGATAGTTTTTTGTCGATATGGACCATGTACTCGATATTGTTCTTAAAACGGTCACTTTCAATCTCCACATACATTTTTAGGATGTCCATTTCTTCTTCCAAGGTCACCAAATCTTTGCGGGAACTTTCTAGGATACCGCGGATCAGTTTGGAAAACCTTCCCAAGTAATAAATCGCCTTCTCTTGATTGTTCTCGATGAGGTATGATTTGATGGAGTTCAGCGCATTGAAGATAAAATGCGGATTCATTTGGCTTCGGAGCGCATCCAATCGCAGTTGGGCAAACCTGTTCTCCATTTTCATGGTGAGCTTTTCCGTTCGTTCCTTCTGCGCCTCGGAACTAAGCCCCTCAATTTCTGCCTTGGTTTGTAAAAGTTCATCGGACAAAGTCCTGTTGATGCTCTCCTTGATCACTTGGTTCTCTTCCAACTGGTCAATGTATTTTTTCTGCACATCCGCTTTTTCCTTGTACACCATTTTCTGTTCCAGACCTATGGCCAATGCAAACAGAAGGCTTTCCACCAGAACGCCCAAGTAAAAAATATACAGTGTCTCCGAGTTGGCCCGGGTCTTTTCAAAGGAGAATAGGGTAATGATCAGGTAAGAAACAAAAAGGGCCGACATACCGGATAAAATGTACCACTTGATCATTCGTTTTTGAAGGAGTACCAGATAAAAGCCCCAAACAAAGACAATCAGACTCATGGGAAGAAAGAAGAATCCATGAAAATAATCGATCCAATACGATCTTGGATTGTTCAACTGTACGGCCCAAAGGAGCAAGTATATAGATCCTACCCAAAAATAGGCCCTGTATGTCCACTTCACAAACTTGGGGTGGCCTTGCTGAAGCTTCATGATGTCCAGAATAAAAAAACTGAACAACATAGATGCCAATAATTGGGTGGGATAATGTACCCATCCTACAAAAACCCTTCCCGCATGTGTATGAAAAAAATCGGAAAAGAAGACCCCATCAATATACTTGAGCAGCGTAATGCCGTTCATAAGGGCATAGAGGCTGTAAAAAAGATAAAATCGTTTTTTGTGCTGAAAGAACTGGATCAGAAAGAACACAAAAAGGTAAAAAAGGACGGATACCACGAAAAAGCCAAACCCATTCTGATTGCTTTCTTTAAAGAAGTCTGTCACACTTTGGAACATAGATCAATGGCTCATCCGGTTTAAAAAAGCATCCCTTTTGGTTCTGGACACGGGTATTTTCTTGTGGTTGGACAATACCAAATATCCATCCGATCGCAAATACTCGTTCACCTTTAACAGATGTACAATAAAAGAATTGTGTATCCTAAAAAATACACGGTTGGGCAACAAATCCTCCAACTCCTTCAGTTTCTTGGAGACCAATAACTGTTCCCCCGATTCCATAAAAACCTTGGAATAATTCCCGTCGGATTCGCAATACACAATTTCATCAACACGGAGGAAGAGAATTTTGCCACTTACAGGAATCTGGACCACCTGGGGTGAACTTGCCTTGGAAAGTGCTTCAAAGGTCTGTTCAAACTGTAGTTGGAAATTCTGTGAGCCGTTCAGCTTTTTCAATTTTTGGATGACTCCGGCAATATCATCCTGATCCACCGGTTTCAACAGATAGTCCACGGCACTTTCCTTAATGGCCTGTATGGCATATTGGTTGTAGGCGGTGGTGATGACAATGGCAAAATTTCGGTATTCCAGCTTGTCCAGAAGGGAAAAGCCGCTCATTTCGGGCATTTCAATATCCAAAAAAACACAATCGGGTTTAAGGTAATTGATTCCTGAAATGGCTTCTTTGGGAGAGGTAAATGTCTCAATCACAGAAATGAAATCCGGGTATTTTCGCAATTCCCACGACAAACTGTTTATGGCCGCCAACTCATCGTCTACAATAATTGCCCTCATAATCTAGTGCTACTTTTTCCCCAAATTAAAGATTGAACCCCGTTCGCTTTCCTTCATGATGATGTATGGT
>JAGQZL010000376.1 GCA_020434915.1 Allomuricauda sp.
AGTTTTAGTGAAAATGGTACCGCAACCGGAAATTTTACGGATGTGGATTTTGACGATATCTAAAAACCTTGCCTTAAAATATGTGAAACGGCCTGTTTTTTAGCAGGTCGTTTTTTATTTTTATGCCACACAAAAAGTTGACATGGCACGAACCCCCAGCAATATGCTTCCTTTGGGCACCAAGGCGCCTGATTTTGAATTGATGGACACCGTTTCCAACAAAAATCTGGCATTGAAAGACGTTATCGGTGAAAAAGGCACTGTGGTCATGTTCATATGCAACCATTGCCCCTTTGTGATCCATGTGAATCCCGAAATATCAAAATTGGCGGAGGAGTATATCCAGAAAGGGATTGGTTTTGTGGCCATTTCAAGCAACGATGTGGAAAATTATCCCCAGGATGCCCCCCATCTGATGAAAGAAAAGGCAAAGGAAGCAACATACTCATTTCCCTACCTATATGATGAAACACAGGACGTGGCCAGGGCCTATGACGCCGCCTGCACGCCCGATTTTTATCTGTTTGACGCAGACCTAGACTTAGTATATCGGGGTCAATTGGATGACTCCAGACCCGGAAACGGCATCCCACTGACCGGAAATGACCTCAGGGATGCCATGGAAGCCCTTCTTATTGGAAATCCCATAAATCCCGATCAAAAACCAAGCTTGGGATGCAACATTAAATGGAAACAAGCCTAAAGTTTAATATGCAGACTTCCTTTTCAACCCAAAAGATACATCTGGAGCCCGTTACGCTTTCCAACTTGGAAACCTACCTTGACGTGGGCAAGCAATCCTACTGCGAGCACTACCTGCATCTCTGGGAAAACGAGGACCCTACTCCCTATATTTCCAATGGGCTGACCAAAAATGTGGTGACCCGTGAATTGGCCGACCCAAATGCACTCCATTATTTGATACAACAGGACCAAGCAACAGTTGGCATCCTAAAACTGGTAAAAGATTGCGGTATTGATGAAATAGCGCAGGCAGATTCCTTAAAGGCAGAGAAAATCTATTTTTTGAAAACGTATTCCGGCAAGGGTTTTGGGAAACAAGTCCTTCAATTTATAGAAGAATTGGCCAAAGGGCTCAACAAAAAATATGTGTGGTTGGATACCATGCAAAAGGGCAATCCCATCCATTTTTATCAAAAGCAGGGGTATACCATTAAAAGAGAGAGCGAAGTGGTCTTACCCAACGCCAAACCTTCTGAAAAAGCGATGTGGATACTCACTAAAAAACTTTAATCTACCAGCCTTCCCTTTTAATTAAATTGGCAATATGTGCAAAGTGATGGTTGCTGTGCCATGCATACCGGCCTATATTTTCTTCCAAAGTACTTTCTACATTGCCGTCAGGATGGATGAACTTTCGCTGTAGCTCCTCCCTGGACAAACCTTTCAACAAAAACACCAGTTTGGCATGTACGGCCTTTAAATGATCCAATGACATTTGAATGGGAGCGGTACGGGTATCAAAAAGTTCCGCCCAGGATTTTTCATCATAGGGTTTGATGGTGGGGGTATCTTCCGTCAACGCCCATTTAAATCGGATATAACTGTTGTGATGACTGTCCGAAATATGATGCACCAATTGCCTAACTGTCCACCCGTCCGGTCTGTAAGGGGTTTCCAATTGCTCTTCGGACAATACAGAAACCATATCTTCCAAACGTTTCGGCATATGTTCCAAGACAGAAATCCATTCCTCCAAGTGCACCGGAGTAATTTTGGTGGGGGCCTCAAATTTTCCGATGGGGTAACGAAGTTGTTCCAGAGTGTTGTTTTCCATGCCTTAAAAATAATACAGTTTCAATCGTAATCGAGTATTTAAAGTTTATCAAATGGCGATATTTAATTTTTAATACAGTTTTAACCAAAAAGTCATCTTCGGGCCAAATAATCTACTAATTTTGTAGGATAATAATTTTTCAACTCAAAAACTTTATATATGGCATCTCTAAGATTGGGCGACACCGCCCCTGACTTTACAGCGGCAACCTCTGAAGGCACCCTTAATTTTTACGACTATCTGGGTGATGGTTGGGGAATTCTTTTCTCCCACCCTGCCGATTTCACTCCAGTATGTACCACAGAATTGGGTACTGCGGCCAAGTTCAAGGATGAATTTGACAAACGGAACGTAAAAATGATGGCATTGAGTGTGGATGGCGCCGAATCGCACAAAGAATGGATCAAGGACATCAATGAAACACAGCACACCACCGTGAATTTCCCGATCATTGCGGATGAGGACAGGAAAGTTTCCGATCTGTACGATATGATCCATCCCAATGCGGATGATACCCTTACGGT
>JAGQZL010000377.1 GCA_020434915.1 Allomuricauda sp.
TCGACCCTGAGACCAACGCCGGTGGACAATCCAACCTGTTGCGCGCTGTGAACTTTGGTAACGTGCCAATTCCAAGCACTTTTGCTTTATCAATCAGCACTAATCTATAAATTGAAAGACATGAAAAGAATATATAATTTTTTATTGTTGATGGCATTGACTCTTGGGGCGGCGTCTTGTGACAAGGTATACTTGGATCCCAATTCTACCCTGGAGCCGGATGTGGTCAACAACACGGACAATTTGGTGGATTTGATCAATGGAATCCAACAACGTTGGAGCGCCGAGCGAAGTGGCCTTCTCTATACCTCTGTGAACATCACAGGACTGAACACTAGTGAACTTCAACTACTGAACCCTGGTAACCAAGGGGAGAATGAAGTGCTTTTGGGTGGCGATGATATAGGTGGCGATAATGAACTGTTGAACAACATGTGGACCAATGCCATGCTTTGCCGTAAAGAGGCAAACACGGTTATAACCTCCGCTGAGATTGCAACGGACGATACCTCGGTAAGCAATACCTTGAAAGCCCACGGACTTTTCTACAGAGCTTTGGTCCATGGAACGTTGATCCAATATTTTGAGCAGGTACCTGTTGAAATAATTGAAGACGCTCCTTTTAATGATCGTGCCACGGTATTGCAAAATGCCATAGACGACCTTACAGAGGCCAAGGGATATATTGATGCAGGACTATCATCTGAAGTTACTTCCGGGTTGATTGGTTCCTTGGATTTGGAAAATTCGGTGAATGCCCTTTTGGCCCGATTTAACTTAATGGCAGGGAACTATACAGCTGCCATAGCCGCTGCAAATGATGTAGATCTTTCCGCACAGTCCACTTGGGCCTTTGATGCAGCCATACCTAACCCATTGGCTTTTTGGTTTGGCTCTCAGAACGTTACCCAAGCAAAGGATGCCAAGTTTGCCCTGCCTGATGACATGCTGCCAGAAGATGGGGACCAAAGGGTGGATTACTATGTGTTCAGTGAAGATCCAGATGCTGAGATTCCAGTGTACCAGGTAACCGCTTTCTTTGATGGGAATACGGATGAAATTCCGGTATACTTACCTGGTGAGATGTTATTGATCAAAGCCGAGGCCTATGCCCGCAGCAACGATTTGGGCAATGCCGTGATCCAACTGAATGCGGTTCGTAATAAAACCGCTGCCGAAGATGCATTTGGAATTGGAGCGGAACTCGCCGACTATGCGGGTCCAGCGGATCAGCAATCGGTATTGGACGAAATCTATAAAAACCGTAGAATAGAATTGTATCTATCAGGCCTTGGGCTGGAAGATAGCCGTAGGTTCAACAGACCTGGACCAGGCGATACGGATGCAGAAAGAAACAGGAATTATTACCCATATCCGAACGCAGAGCGTGATAACAATACCAGCACGCCTGCCAATCCAACTTCTTAATTAAGTAGTTTCTTATTAATAACTAGTGATTAGTTTTAGTTTAGTGCCCAAGCCAAATACCAAATTTGGCTTGGTTTTTTTTCAACAATGACAAAAAAATGGCCATGAAGAAAACGATGTTAGGACTGGACGTTCTTTTGGAGGATACTACACTACAATCCAAGTTTAAAGGGAATGTGGCCCTTTTATGCCACAATGCCTCCATAGATGGAGGACTCCAGCATGCCACACTTGGGTTTAAGAAAATTTTTGGGGACAGGTTCATCAAGATTTTTGGGCCGCAGCATGGCTTTTCAACCGATGCCCAAGATAACATGATCGAAACGGATCATACCGTTCATCCCTATTTCAAGATACCCGTTTACTCTTTGTATTCGGAGACCAGGGTGCCCACCGAGGCCATGCTTGAGGATATCGACCATTTGTTCATAGACCTTCAGGATGTAGGATGCCGAATGTACACTTACATCTATACCATGACCTTGATTTTGGATGCTTGTGCATTAAAGGATATGGAAATAGTGGTATTGGACAGGCCCAATCCTTTAAACGGGGTTGACTTGGAAGGAAATATATTGGACATGGATTTTGCATCCTTCATCGGTTTGCATCCAATGCCTGTGAGACATGCCATGACCATTGGTGAAGTGGCACTGATGCATCAACGGTATTGGGCGAAAGAAAAGGCCAATCTTAAGGTTATCGGGATGAAAGGCTGGAGCAGACAAATGTACTATGAGGATACTGGCCTGTCTTGGTTGTTGCCCTCGCCAAACCTATCCAGGGTTGAAAGCGCCTTCACCTTTCCTGGTGTTGTTTTGTTTGAGGGAACCACCATGAGTGAGGGGAGGGGTACTACCCAACCTCTTGAAATTATGGGACACCCTAAAATT
>JAGQZL010000378.1 GCA_020434915.1 Allomuricauda sp.
ATTTAAAGAGTTAGGCATCCAAGGAAGGTACATCACCATGCAAATGCTAAAGGATACATGCTTTTCAAAACTTTCCGTCCCCGTGGTAGAGATCGGGGCATCCGTGAATGGAGAACCTATCTTAGGGTTTCAAATAGGAACAGGCAGGCAGAAGGTTTTGATGTGGTCCCAAATGCACGGCAATGAATCTACCACAACGAAAGCGGTTTGGGATTTGGTCAATTTCTTGCAATCCCGAGATTCTTTGGCCAACAACATTTTATATACATGTACTTTGATGATTGTTCCCATGCTCAACCCGGATGGTGCCAAAGCCTATACCCGACAAAATCGGAATCGTATAGACCTGAACAGGGATGCGAAAAATCAAACCCAACCGGAAAGCCAGGCTTTGCGCCAATTGTTTGAGGAGTTCCAACCCAACTTTTGTTTTAATCTACACGATCAACGTACCCTCTTTAGTGTTGGAAGCACTGCCAAACCGGCAACCATTTCCTTTTTATCGCCTGCCAGCAATCCAGAAAGAGAGGTAACACCTACACGGGAAGTGGCCATGAGACTGATTGTTGCCATGAACAAGGAACTTCAAAAATATATACCGGGGCAGGTGGGAAGGTATGATGACGGCTTTAATGATAACTGTGTGGGCGATTCCTTTCAAATGGAGAAAGTGCCTACCATTCTTTTTGAGGCCGGGCATTTTCCAGGAGATTATTCCAGGGAAAAAACCAGGGAGTTTATTTTTCGTGCATTGGTGGAGGCATTAAAGACCATTGGTTTCAATGAAGTGGGTAACCATAATACGGAAGATTATTTCAAGATTCCGGAAAACCAGAAATGGTTCTTCGATATTCTGGTGAAGCAAGCATATATCATCAACCCTATCTTTAAAGAAGAGGATTTGGCAGGCATCAATTACAAGGAAGTATTGCGAGACAATACAATTCTATTTGAACCAGAACTGGTAGATACTGGCATTCTCGAAGGATTTTACGGACATGAAACCCTAGACTGTGGTATTTCCAAAGAGTTTGAACAATTGTCAAACAGAAGAGAAATTATTGATTTACTGCTGAATGCAAATAAATAATCAATGAATCAGGTAATCGGCTTGCGTTTTATTTAAAAAAAAAGCATTTTTATTATGTAAATTTCCTTTTTTAACTAATTTTGTTGAAAATTTTAATGTAATGAACAAAGTTAAGCTAGACGAAATCGACCACCAGATCTTGGATATGCTGATCGATAATACCAGGACCCCTTTCACCGATATTGCCAAAAAGCTATTGATTTCGGCTGGGACGGTCCATGTGCGAGTCAAGAAAATGGAAGAGTCTGGAATCATCAAAGGTTCCTCCCTTACGCTGGACTATGTAAAATTGGGCTATTCCTTTATTGCATACGTTGGTATTTTTCTTGAAAAAACACACCAGACCAAATTCGTGCTAGAAAGGCTAAACCAAATACCTTATGTGACCGTTGCGCATATCACCACCGGAAAATTCAATATTTTCTGCAAAATAAGGGCAAAGGATACCACCCATGCCAAAAACATCATTTTTAAGATTGATGATATTGACGGTATCAGCAGGACGGAGACCATGATTTCTTTGGAAGAGAGCATCAACGACAAAAAACGTTTGATGCATACCATCTTCAACGAGCTTTAATGGTTCCTAAAATGTTGATTTCAGAACTATCAACTTCTGAATACAATCCTTTTTACCACACGTACATACAGGCCTTGGGTGAGGTAGACCTAATGCAAGAGTTGGAGGGTGGTAAAAAGGATTTTTTATTGGTGCTGGAAGGCATACCGTCCGAAAGATTAAGCTATGCGTACGCCGAAGGCAAATGGACTTTGGTGGAATCCTTGGTGCATATGTTGGATACGGAACGGGTATTTCAGTATCGGGCGCTTCGATTTGCACGGAACGATACTACCAATCTTCCTGGCTTTGACCAGGATACCTATGTTCCAAATTCCAATGCATCCAGCCGCACCCTTCAAGATTTAATGGAAGAATACAAAGCGGTAAGGGCATCAACCATTTGCCTGTACAGGTCTTTTGGTGAGGAGATGTTATTAAGAAAAGGCGTGGCCAGTGGTTCTCAAATGAGTGTGAGGGCCATGGGTTTCATTATTTGTGGGCATCAGGCCCATCACATTAGAATCATCAAGGAACGCTATCTGTCCTAAATCAGTAATTATCGTCTGAGTCCACATCCTCGGATTCAAAATCGGAATTTCGGAAAGATTCGTCATCGTATTCCGAGACTTCCTCGGGGACTAGTTCTTTGGAAAGCTCTTT
>JAGQZL010000379.1 GCA_020434915.1 Allomuricauda sp.
TTGGTACTCATCGACTTTTCCGCGGAATGGTGTGGTCCCTGCAAAATGCTGGCCCCCATTTTAAAACAGGTAAAGGATGAATTGGGCGATTCCCTCAAGATTGTGAAAATTGATGTGGACAAAAACCAAGCGTTGGCCAATACCTTCCAAGTTCGGGGTGTACCCACCATGATGTTTTTCAAAAATGGAGAACAGCTTTGGAGGCAATCCGGTGTTCTCCAAAAAAATGATATTGTCAAAGTGGCCAAGTCCTTTATGTAACCTTTCCGAGTCATCAGGTTTTGCAGAATCGGGGCACCGTTTAAAGGGAACTGGACAAATCCAAAGTCCTGCTTTCTCCTCTAAAGTTTGTTATGCGGATCTCCGAGGTGTTTTCCTTTTGATATTTGAGGGTCCGTGATGAATTCCCCAAATAGGTATTGCCATAAGGGAATTCATATTTGGTCTGCTTGCCATTCCTTGTGGTGACGATTGCCGAAGCATCATCTGCATTCAATGCAACAACCCCCAAACTATTGTTTTTTGGCTGATAGGCCTTCAACTTGCCGGAGTTCATCCCGAAAAGCATCACAGAGTTACCGTCTTCCAATTGCAAGGTGGCCGCTCCTTTGGCGCTTCCTGATAACAACAGTTGGTTTTGCCTGTAAAGATGACTACCCAGCAAACCGCAATTGGATCTATCCCAGAGGAAGACATCGCCAATGAAAATGGGGTTAATTTATTATTGAATGGAGCTTATTCGGCATTGGATGGGGTACGTTTAAATCAGTTAGGAAATGGATTTGCCATTAGTCCCGATAACTGGTGGCTGGATGTTATGTCCGATGATGCCCACAAAGGAAGTACGGATGGTGATCAATTGGAATTGTACCAATTGGAAACATATAACATACAAACCAGCAACCCCTATGTTCTGGGCAAATGGATGTCATTATATGCAGGCGTGAATAGGGCCAATGCAGTTATGGCATTGATTGCAACGATAGAGGGGGGGGACTTTTCTTCTCAATTAGCCGAAGCGCGTTTCATAAGAGGGTATTTAAATTTCGAGTTGCAGAAAATGTATGGTAATCCATCCTATATTTCTGAAGAAAATTACGCAGCCACGGAATTCAATCAACCTAACACAGGTCCTATTTGGGATCAAATAGAAGCCGATTTCCAATTTGCCATAGACAATCTTCCTAATGATCAAGGAGACAAAGGTAGACCAACCTCTTGGGCCGCAAAAGCATTCAAGGGCAAAACACATTTGTACCAATCAGAATGGTCAGAAGCTCTTACCTTGTTACAGGATGTCATCATTAATGGGCCTTATAGTTTAAATACTGAATTTGTGGATAATTTCAATGCCGCTGGTGAAAACTCATCTGAATCTATCTTTGCCATTCAATTTGCTACAGATGAAGGCCAGTCTCTCAATGGAAATCAAGGAGGCACTTTGAATTTCCCAGGTGGAGACCCTTTCGGATCTTGCTGTGGTTTTTATCAACCAACTCAGGATTTGGTAAATGCATACCAGACAGATGGTTCAGGTCTCCCATTATTGGATACCTTCAACCAAACTGATGTAACCAATGACCAAGGTATTCCTAGTGCCGATGCATTTACACCTTACGCTGGCCCACTAGATCCACGATTGGATTATACAGTGGGTAGAAGAGGGATCGATTACAACGGTTTCGGATTAATGGTAGGCAAAGATTGGATTCGAGCTGCTACCACAGATATATCGGGTCCTTATCTACCGAAAAAGAACATCTATCAGGCTAGCGAGCTGGATGCTGCCCAAGGTACGGGCGCATGGGGCCAACAGCACTCCGGACTTAACTACAACGTAATGCGCTATGCCGATGTGTTGTTGATGGCCGCTGAAGCTGCAGTTGAGACCAACGACCTTCCTACAGCACTTGGGTATGTTAATGAGATAAGGAACCGTGCCAAAAATATGACCTATGTGACGAACGAGACCGGAGATGCTCCTGCAGCCAACTACGTAATTGAACCTTATGGCTCTTTTTCAGATCAAGATTATGCAAGGCAAGCTGTAAGGTTTGAAAGAAGATTGGAATTGGGCATGGAAGGACACCGTTTGTTCGATTTAAGAAGATGGGGTACTACAGTTGATGTAATTTCCACTTACATAAGTAATGAAAATAGGACTATTACAACTTTTGAATCAAAAGTAGCCACTTATCAACCCTATATGGACTTATTGCCCATTCCAGTAACTGCAATCGACCTAAGTGGGCAAGTTCTCATTCAAAATGATGGGTATTA
>JAGQZL010000037.1 GCA_020434915.1 Allomuricauda sp.
AATTGGTTGTCCATGGTGATATTTGCCGCTGTCCAAGCTTACTGTCCATACTTTGTCCATGCCCAAAAATAGGTTTGACTGCAATCCGAAGCTACTTTCGGCATCGTTGAACCTTAAAACCAAGAAGTTATGAAGACATGGATTAAAAAATTGGGAACGATTTCCTTTCTGCTGATGATCTTGATGCTAAGTATGGCCTCATCATGTAGTAAAGATGAATCACCAGAACCAGACCCCAAACAGGAAGAGCCTCAATATTCAGAGGACGAAAGCGCAGCATTTAATTCCGCTGTGGCTACTTTACAAGCATTTAGTCAGCCCGAAGAATCCTCCATTGTAGAAACCGACGAAACAGACCCGGAAAGGGATACGGGTGATACCAGCTTGGAATGTGTTACCAAAACCTATAAAGGCGCACCCGGATTTGACGAAATGTTTACCCTTGATCCTACCACGGATGTGATTTACCCGGGAGCTCTGTTGCAAGGGGAATCCATAACAACCGGCGAGTATATCGGTATTGATGCCAAAAGGGCTCCTATCACTATTTCTACCTCTTTGAGCAATATAAGTGGTAGCCCTTCCATTGTTGTTAACGATCCCAATCAACTATCGGAAGTTAGAGAGGGAATCAATACCCTGCTAAATCAGGAGGTGAATGGGGCAACCCCCGCTCAGATTAGCTTGGACATTACCGAAGTATATTCTGAGCAGCACATGTCCGCTGCCATTGGCGCCAATTATAGGGGGGTGACCAAGAAAGTGTCCGCTGATTTGGAATTCAATGGATCGAGCTATAAAAATACTTTTGTGTTGAAATTCATCCAGCGTTATTTTACTTTGGATTTGAATTCCCCGGGAAGTGATCCCAGCGATCTTTTTACGGAGCTACCCGATGTCAGCTCATTTGGATCCACAAACCCGGTGTATGTTTCTTCGGTAACGTATGGTAGAATGGTATTGTATACGGTAGAGTCGGATTCAAGTATTACCAAAGTGAAAGCCGCTTTTGATGCCGCAGTGGGTTCAACGGATGGATCCATAGACACCGAATATGAACAAACCATAAATTCATCCAACATCAAGGCCTTGATCATTGGGGGCTCCGGTTCGGGTGCGGTACAAGCCATCAATGGTCCGGAGGAGGTGTACAATTTCATCTCGGAAGGGGGAAATTACTCCAAAGACTCGCCTGGGGCCCCATTGGCCTATAAACTGAGGTATGTAAAAAAAGGCTTTCCCATTGCGAAAGTGATCTTGGCAACAGAATACCAGGTACGGGATTGTGATCTTGCATATCCGGAATACCTTGTCACCATTGATAGGATTACCGGAACCCAACCAACGGATACCGAGGTCAATGGAACCCTACGGGTGAAGATGAAAGTGGGCGGAGTCTATTTGGATGCCAATGGAAATGGAGTTGATGATGGTACCACGTGGAGTAGGGGCACTTCCAATTTTGTGGATGTACAAAATGACAAAACCTATACTGTTGGCCAATCGTATACTTTTAAACCCTACAGGCCAAACATGGCTATAGACTACGTGGAATATTATGGGAACCTTTTCGATTACAATGGTCTATTTGGAAATGCCAACCTTGGTTCCCATACCGGAACGGTAAAGTTGGATGATTTGAAGATGAACGACGAGGTGGAATACACCTTAAGTTTCAATGCGGGAATCACGGCTCATTTTAAAATGGTGCGTATCAAATAAGCAACTATCATTAACTACAATGATGCAGTCGGCCGCTCAAGTGGGGTTCAACCATTTGATGCCGGCTGTTTTCATGATGTGATCATTTTCTGATTGCGGAAGACTCAAGCTGCTCTTACATATGATTTGGGTCATTTTACACCTTGAAAAAGCAGCATACATTAATCTTTGAATTTAAATTGGAAGGTGATGAAAACTAGGAAGTTCAACTTAGTTTTATTGCTGTTTTTTTCCATGGTGTTGAGTACTTGCGAAGATGCATTTGTTGAGGACATTGACTTGAAATTTTGTGGTGACGGCTGTCCCTCCAGTAGTCCATGGCGGGTTGAAAGTTGGGATTTGGGACTCCCTTGTTTTACGACCAAGGAAGCTTGCTTGGAATGGGCAGCAACACATGGATATGGCGATAAGCCATGTATCAAATGTGATTGAGCATTATTGCACCAGCAAAAGGGCAAACATGTTGATTGAAAAATCATCAGTCCACATTTTTTTTCAATTTTTCAATGATTCCAGTACTCACCCAATAAATATCTTGGTTGCTCGTAAAGAACAAATACTTTCCATCTTTCGTTACAAAAGGACAGTATTCATAGTTTTCGGTATTGATTTCCGCACCCATGTTGATTGCGGTTGTCCATTTCCCATTTGGATTTTTAAAACTGATGTACAAATCCCCTTGACCAAAACCGCCATCTCTGGTAGAACAGAAAATCATATAGGATTCATCCGGGGACACAAAAACATCTGCTTCGTAACCTTCTGTATTGATGGCATCACCCAATCTGGCAGGTTTTTGATAGGAGCCATGGACAAATTTTGAGGAATAGATGTCATAATCGGTCTTTTCAGGTTGGTGGCCGTTGGATGAAAAATAGAGTGTGCCTTCCTGCGTAAATGAAATGTAGTATTCATTCCCTTTTGTGTTGATTATGGTTCCGGCATTTATGGGCTCTGACCATCCGTCTTTTTCTTTTTCAACATACCAAATGTCAACATCCTTGAGTTTTCCCAGACCATCCAGTGCCTGTTTGGAAATAAAGTAGAGTCTGCTTTCATCGTTGGACAGAAAAGGATCATTGTAACCATAACGATTGTTAGATAAAAGGGTAGTGGGCTTGCTCCACACACCATTCGCCAGCTTGGAAAACCGGATTTCATTTTTACCGTTCACATCCACTGCGTAATAAAATTCAGTACCGGCCGAATTAAAAATCGAGCCAAACTCGGATTCTTCGGTGGATATGAAATTTGGCGCAAACAGTTTTGGGATACTATCTGGAGGTTGTTGACCCATGTAGGGACCTTTCACAACAAAGGTTCTGAGTTCTTTTTCATCTGCACCAAGGGCTAAGAGGGTGGTGTAGATGTCATCTGCTTCAAGCCGTTTTGCAATTTCTAATGGGGTGCTGCCTCTTTCGTTTTTACCGTTTACATCTACTCCCGCTGCTACCAATTTTTGGACGAATGTGTTGCTTTTGTTCAAAATGGCACGTTCCAAAAGTGTAGTGCCTTGGGTTTGGACCCATGAATTGTCTTCCTGTAAATTTTGAAGTGCTTCAAAGTAATAAGCGTTTTCAAATTGCACCGCGGCGTACATTGGGGTTCTGTTTTGATGGTCTTCCAGATTGGGGTTGATTCCATTTTGGATGAGGTGGTCGAAAACTTCCTTTTGCTTACATCCTATGGCCCAATGCAAAAGGGACCTGCCCCGGTTGTCCTGAACATGGATGGAATGGTATTGCAACAGACTGTCTAACTGGTCGATATTTCCACGACACACCGACCCGAATATGTTTTGGGCTTGGGAGGTAAAAGAGCCGACTAGGAGAACTGTGGCCAAGAGCTTAATTTTCATCCAGTTTAATAGATAAGAGTTAGATTTTGGTGATTTATGGAATGAGCTATGAAGTTAACGGCAATTCCATTAAAAAACAAAAGGCCACAAAATGTGGCCTTGTTTAATTCAGGTTTTTTCTAGATAGCCCGTTACATCTCCCAACCCTCTCGGTAGGTCCGGGTCACAAATTGGTTGGCATCCTCAAAATTGGTGATTCTCATGGTATCTCCATCCCACAACAATTTTCTTCTGCCGTAGAATTCCATGTTGCCTTCGGGATTTTCCCTTCTCAACATATAACTACGGATGGCCAGGTTGCCCATAAGCACGGTTTCCGTCATTGGGCCTGCATAATCAAAGGAAGATGTCAACGCCAAATGTTCTTCGCTTCCAAAACCTGCTTTGCAGGCATCTACCCATTTACGTTGGTGACCGTATTCAGGCTCTGGCATTTCTTCCACTTCAGGACCGAATATTCTTGTGCCGTCGTTCAGGTATAATTTGGGTGTCAATGGTGAACTGTCGTTGATGTTGGTTGAGATTACACCATTTTCCCCATGAATCAATACTCCATTATAACTTCCAGGGCCTCCAATATCATCATCCGCTGGGATAATTTCCGGATGCGAAGGGCGTATGCCGCCATCGCTCCAGGTCATGATCAGGGGAGCACCAGTTTTTTCGGTAGCTTCGTACGTTAAGGTAATGAAAGAGGATGCGGGGCAGCCTTCAGGATGGTAATCGGGCGTCCACATTTGGGAGAATACCGTTCCCACACTACATTCCGCGGAAGTGGGGTATCCCAAATTCAAGGTTCGGTAGGGGATATCCACCAAGTGGCAACCTACATCACCCAAAGCTCCTGTTCCATAATCCCACCAACCACGCCAGTTAAAAGGGTGTAGGTTCGGGGTGTATGGGCGCATTGGCGCTGGGCCTAACCACAGGTCCCAATCCAAGTCCGCAGGTTTGCTGGCAGGATCTGGTTCTGGCATGGCATAGCCTTGGGGCCACACAGGACGGTTGGTCCATATTTCCACCTTGGTGATTTTACCCAATTTCCCGGAGTCAATCCAGTCTTGGACCATTCCCAACAACGGGTTGGACCCTCCTTGATTCCCCATTTGCGTCACCACTTGTTTGTCGCGGGCCATTTCGGTGAGCATTCGTGCTTCCCGGATATTGTGGGTCAAAGGTTTTTGAACGTACACGTGTTTGCCTCGCTCCATGGCGTATGCGGCGGCAGGTCCATGCAAGTGATCAGGCGTACTGATGGTAACGGCATCTATGCCTTTTACCTTATCGAGCATTTCTCGGTAATCACCGAACAATTTGGCTTTTGGAAAGCGCTCGACCGATTGCTTGGCCGATCCGGAAAAATCAACATCGCAGAGGGCCACCACACGCTCACGTCCATCGACGGACGCATTGGCAATATCGCTGATGCCCTTGCCACCGGAACCGATGGCTGCCAAATGTAGACGGTCACTGGGGGCAATAAATCCAGGTCCACCCAATACATGGCGGGGCACAATGAAAATACTGGAGGCCAGTGCGGTGTTTTTGATAAAGGTTCTTCTACTAGAGGATGAGGTTGTTTTTTTCATCTTGTTATTTTGGTTGGCTGTAATTGATTGAATCAACAAGATAGAAAAAAATAGGACTTGGATGTACTTCATGCGTTTCACAAATTCAGATGGATTTGTGTTTGAGGTTGCTTTGACCAACTAGCCGATTCAATCATTTTTGAATACCTCCAGAACCGGTAGAGCCTTGTTTTGAAAATCGAACAGTGCCTGATTTTCCCATGGTGAACCATCAGTTGCCTGCGTTCCTTTCCACGCAATCAGTTCGGCGCCCCAATAACAAAACCCGATTCCATTTTCGACTTCTTCGCTGATGTTCCTTATTTGTTGTATAAAATTTCTTTGCCCTTCTACCGTTGGAGGAAACTCAGGCAGTATAAGTTGTTCGTTGAGCCCGACGATGTTGTTGGTCTGGTCGTTCCATTGCAGGGTAAACGGATAGGCTGTTTCCGCAATCAGAATTTTTTTTCCGTGTGTGCTGCTCAAACTTTGCATGTTGCTTTGAAGGTCATCCAAGGATTTCCCATGCCATTTGGGATAATAGGACAACCCGATGATATCGTAATCCAAGCTTTTTACTTGATCAAAGAACCACGTTGAATTTTCAATGCCGGCAAAATGTAAAATGATTTTGCAGTCGGTCGAGTTTTCCCTAACTGCTTTGCAACCCGATTCCATCAATGCCATGAAATCGGAATAATGGTCGGTAATATTGCCGGAAGGATGTAAAAATCCTGGGTTGATCTCGTTTCCGATCTGAACATAATCCGGTTGCATTTCCCGGACGACTTTAGCGGTGTAGTTATAAACACTGTCTTTTAGGACGGCAATACTTAATCCCTGCCATTGGGCAGGAGTTTCTTGGCGACCTGGGTCTGCCCATGTATCCGAATAATGTACCGTTAACCAAGTTTTAAAACCTTTGTTTTTAAGGGTCTGGGAGAACTCTTTTACTTCACCGAATCCAGAATGCTCGTTGACAGGGTTCACCCAAAGCCGCAACCTAATGGTGTTGACACCGTCCGCTTTCAGGATGTCCAAAAATGCTTTCTGATCACCATTTGTATCATAGAAGGTAGGATTTGTGCCTGCAATTTCCGGATAGCTCGAGATGTCCACACCTGAAATGAAATCCTGATTTTCAATTTCTTTTGGGCTATCGTTTCCACCATCTTGTTGACAAGACAATACGGTCAAAAGAATAACTAGGTGAAGGAACAGTTTGTTCATTGCGATGGGTTATTGATAGGTGGGGGTTACGGATTCTTTTAAAGCTTTTTACCAGCAACGAAGTTCGTGGAATTTTCTATCAAAAACAATGTTTCAAAGCCCTTGTTGGTAGTATTGCGGGTTGGAAAACCACCTATAAGTCTGTATTACCCTAAATTGACATTGAATAGATAACCAACCAGTGCAGTAAGCCCCATGGCCGCGGTTCCCCAAAAAGTAATTCGAACTATTGCCTTTATGATGCTTGAGCCACCCGTTTTGGCTGCCAATGCCCCTAAAGCAATGAGAAAAAGAATTGCGAGTCCATAAAGGTAATATTCCATATTTTCCAATGGAAGAAAGAGTGTAGCCAAAAACGGAAGCAATCCGCCGATTGTGAAAGCCGCACCAGATGCAAATGCTGCTTGCAGTGGATTTGCCTGGCTGATTTCATTAATGCCCAGTTCATCCCTGACATGGGCTCCCAACGCATCCGATTCGGTCAATTCTTTTGCGACAGTTAAAGCTGTTTCTTTTTTCAAACCTCTCTTTTCATAAATCTCTGCCAATCTTTGTAGTTCGATTTCCGGAGTATCCATCAATTCTTGTTTTTCACGCTCAATGTCTGCTTTTTCAACATCAGTCTGTGAACTAACGGATACAAACTCGCCCGCAGCCATTGATAAAGCGCCGGCAACCAATCCTGCTAATGCTGCCAAAACAATCGGTTCGCGAACATCACTGGCCGCTGCCACTCCAATTGCGATACTGGCGGTTGATAAAATACCGTCATTTGCTCCCAAAACAGCTGCTCTTAGCCAATTACTGCGATTTATGTAATGGGGAGCCAGATAATCTTCTAATTCGTTGGATTGTTCGCTCATTGTGTTGGTTTATTGAAATCGAGTTCAGCACTGGTAACTAAGTTCGGTTAAAAAATTTATCTGAAGAAATCAGTGAAACCGTTCTTTGGTGTTTTCAAGGGAAACACGGCAGGCTATTTTCCTCCTAAATAGTTGTCCACGATAAAATTACAATGGTGTATGTTGTGCCCTACGGTCATAAACCCAAGGGTTCTTGCCGTAAAAAGAGCGTTGTTGGCCTTCCCTTTAAAGTCCAGCATTTCATCGGTCATGCTTTTGAACAATGCAATGCTTGCTGTTCTCACAGCAACATACTCCTCTTTTAGGTCTGTCAAATTGTATGAGGCAGACTTTAGATTGTCGACGTATTTGTTTTCATCAAAACCGGAGAGTTCAGTTTCGTCAAACCGGGAAAAGCGTAATGCTCTGTACATATAGACCCTTTCACAATCGATGATATGCCTTATCACTTCTTTTGTGGTCCATTTGCCAATGGCATATGAAAAATTTTCTATTTCAGGGGTCATGCGAAGAAAAAGCCCTTCTGTTTGTGTCTTGCTTTTATGCAGTTCGGCCAACAGGTCGTCTGTTCCAACCAAGTCAAAAAAATAATGGCAGTAGGTTGGTGCGTCCCCGTAAATGCGCTTATCTGTCATTTCTTTTCCTCAATCTTTGGGATGATTCCGTCTTGCCAGAAGGATTACTTCTTGGCTTCCACCAATTCCAATTGGTCCACACTCACGTTGGTGGTGAAGATACCGTAGTTGACCACCGCCTTTCCCTTTTCAAGCACATCGATGCTGCCCACGGCTTTGCCGTCCGTCATACGTACGCGGTCACCCACTTTAAAAACAGGTCTGGGTTTGTTCTTTTCTGCTTGGATCTCCTTTTTCTGCTTTATCTTTTTCTCCACCCGCACTTTCTTGATCTGTTGTTCCAGCTCTTGGGCCACTTGTTGTTGCTGCTCCTGCTTTTCCTTGGCTTTTTTGGCAGAGGTCTTTTTACGTTTACTGTTTTCGGTTTCCACAATACGCAGCAATTCCGAGATCAACGGACGTTTTTTATGGTCGATGAAATAACGTTCGGCGGCCGTGTTCACCTTGTTACCCAATTGAATCATTCGTTGGTTATGGTCGTACAATTCTTGGTAACTCTCCAGCTTCGATTTTACCTTGGAGTTCAACTGCTCCAGTCGGTCCGCCTCTTCCCGAGCCTTGGTTTCCTCTTCTTGGAGCCGGGTTCCGGTTTGCACCATTTTGCTGCGCTCTTTCTGCAGTTTGGCAATGGTGGCATCAAAACGGACCTTACCCCGTTCTATCTTCTTTTTCGCCTTGTTGATCAAAGAGTAGGGGATGCCGTTCTTTTGGGCCACCTCAAACGTGAAGGAGCTTCCGGCCTCACCCAACACCAATTGAAAAGTAGGCTCCAAGGTTTTGGAATTGAACAGCATGTTGGCATTGGTGGCATGGGGCAATTCATTTGCAAGCGCCTTTAGATTGGCATAGTGGGTCGTGATTACCCCATATGCTTCCCGTTCGTAGAAAACTTCCAAGAATGCTTCGGCCAAAGCACCTCCCAATTCCGGGTCACTGCCGGTACCGAATTCATCGATCAAGAACAAGGTTTCATTGTTGCACCGTTTTAAAAACTGGTTCATGTTTTTGAGTCGATAACTGTATGTACTCAAATGATTTTCAATGGACTGATTATCTCCAATATCCGTCAATATTTTATCGAACAAACACACGGAACTGCGTTCATGAACCGGAATGAGCATGCCACTTTGCACCATTACCTGCAAAAGACCTATGGTCTTTAGGGTGATACTTTTTCCACCTGCATTGGGCCCCGAAATTACAATAATTCGATTCTCTGGATGTAGTTTGATGGTCTGAGGCCAGGTCTTCTGATGTTTCCGTTTATTGGAAAGATAGAGCAGGGGGTGATAGGCTTCCCGGAGGTATAGTTCCCTTTCCTGATTGATTTCTGGCAGAACCCCATTCATTTCATGGGCATATTTGGCCTTGGCAGCCGTAATGTCAATGTCCGTCAAATAGTTTTGGTACGCCTTCAACAAGTCAGAAAAGGGTCGAATATGATTCGTTAGTTGGTTGAGGATGCGCTGGATTTCCTCCTTTTCCTCAAACTCCAGATTATTGAGCTCCCGAGTGTAGGTCAAAGTGGTTTCAGGGACAATGTACACGATGCTGCCTGTCTTGGAGGTACCCATCACAGTTCCCTTCACCTTTTTGCGATGCATGGCCTTCACGGCCAGAACACGTCGGTTTTCCACTACGGATTCACGTATTTCATCCAAGTAGTCCAAGGATTGGTAACGCCCTAGGGCAGCCCCAAAACTCTGGTTGATTTTGCCACGTACCTGATTGATCTGTAGACGAATGTGTCGCAATTCATCGGATGCCGAATCTTTGATTTCCCCAAACTTGTCGATAACGGCGTCTATGGCATCGGGAATCTCGGTGTTGCCATCCAGCACGTCCACCTTTTCGAATAACAAGGGGTAGTATTCCTTGAATTTTTTGAAAAACTTCTGATGGATGGCCACAGTTTTGCAAATACCTCCAATTTTTCGGAAACCGGCAATCTCCAAGGTACTGTTCTCAATCTTCAAAAGACCAAGTTCCGAGTTGATCTGGTCAAAACCATGATTGGGGATTCGGTTGTCGTTGGAAAAAGACGCCAAGTATTCCGAGGTCTGTCCTAAAATCTGCATCAACTCCTCTTTGTCACTAACGGGAGTGATTGCCAAAGCCAATTCCTTGCCCAACTCCGTGTTACAACGGGCGGATACCTGTTGCAGTACTGTTGGAAACTCAAGGTCCTGGAGTGTTTTGGGGTGAATCTTTTGCATCTCTTTTCTCTAGCAGCGCAAAGATAGGGTTTTGATGTGTTTTTGTGCAGCACCCATCCGGTAAAAACAATCGTATTGTGTACTTTTGGTTTCTACTTAACCGACATTCTAAATGGATATAAAATGAGGAGCGACAATACCGTAATTTATATTATTGCAGGAGTTATTTTGCTCCATTTTGTGGTGGGCATTGGCTATTTGATCTACAAATTGACCAAAAAGAAGTGAGTTTTATGAACGTCAGTATTGAACCCAGTTGGAAAACACATCTCAGCACAGAATTTGAAAAACCCTATTTTCAGGATTTGGCCCAATTCGTAAAGCGGGAATACCAACAACACACCTGTTACCCAAAGGGTAAGGATGTTTTTTCGGCTTTTGACCACTGTCCGTTTCAGGAAACCAAGGTGGTGATCATTGGTCAAGATCCCTACCATGGACCCAACCAGGCCAATGGGCTTTGTTTTTCGGTAAAGGACGGTATTCCGCATCCGCCATCCCTTGTCAATATTTTTAAGGAAATTAAAACGGATGTTGAAAAACCATATCCGCAAAGCGGCAATTTGGAGCGCTGGGCCGACCAAGGAGTGTTGTTGTTGAACGCTACCCTCACGGTAAGGGCGCATCAGGCGGGGAGTCACCAGAATAAGGGGTGGGAACAATTCACCGATGCGGTCATCAAAACGGTTTCCAACGAATTGGAAGGAGTTATTTTTCTCTTGTGGGGCGGATTTGCCAAAAAGAAGGCCAGTTTGATCGATAAATCAAAGCACCATATTCTTACTTCAGGTCACCCATCACCTTTAAGTGCAAATCGTGGACTGTGGTTTGGTAACAATCATTTCAGTAAGACCAATACGCTGTTGGCGGGAATGGGAAAACCGACCATTGACTGGTGATCTATTCCCATAGAAGTATTTTGGAATCTTTGACTTCATCGACAAGCTGAAGGTCGAGCAATCTTTTTTGTACTTCATGCAAAGTTTCTTTGTTCAGTTGCTCTTGTCCCCAAGTGGTTTTGGAAAGCCAAGCCTGTATATCTTCCAATTTCTGGCCATATCGGTTGGAAAGGGTCCTATCGATGCTTGGAATCTGTTTAAATTCTTCCGTATAGGTGTTGATGACCTCCAAAATATGACGAAGTAGGCCTGCCCTGGTTTCAAGAAACGCATTGGTAGCGGCAATTACAAAGCAGGGCCATGGAGTAGGGCAGTCCCCCAATCTTTTAAAGGTGCCCTTGTCCACCAAAGGTTTTGTGGTAAAGTGCTCCCACATGAAATAGGCGTTGGAACCAGCGGAAAGGTGTTCCACGGCGCCATCTAGATTATTAATGATGTCAAACTGAAGCTTATTGGTGTCCCAGCCCTGATTCTGTGCATTTACATACGCCATTAAATGACTACCGCTGCCAGTACGACTGATGGCCACCTTGTCATTTTCCAACTCTTGGATGGAATTTCTGGAACTATGGCCCGCTACATGGATGCCCCAAAGAAGGGGGGAGGATACATACACTTGGACTATTTTGCTTGGGTTTCCCTGCGAGATACTTTTAACTATCCCCTCGGTCAAGATAATCGCCAAATTGGTTTCCCCATCTTGGAGCATTTGTGACATTTTACCAGTGCCTTCTGGAACATCGGTCCACTCCAGGTCAATGCCACGGTCTTCAAAAGCACCATCTTCCAGGGCCAAATGCCAGGGTAGGTTAAAATGTTCGGGCACACCAACGATTTTTACTTTTTTCATGAGGGTATTTTAGAGGATGTTCTAAACATCAGATTCCAATTGGTATTTTTTTGGAAAACAGTAATTTGAAAACTATACCAGCTGACTTTCGGTTATTTTTTCCAAGGTATATTGAATCAGGCAATCAATGGACTCTTTTCCTTTTATGGAGAATTCCTTATTGGGTCTGTTTGCCAAAATCACATTCAGTGAAATGGCCCTGTGTCCAAGCATTTTGGCAAGTCCGTACATAGCTGCAGTCTCCATTTCCAGATTGGTCACCCGCTGATTTTGATAGGAGAACGCTGCCAACTGCTCATTGAAATCAGGAATCTTGGTCTGTAGTCGAAGCGACCTTCCTTGTGGCCCATAAAACCCTGAATTAGTACCGGTTATACCTAATCGTATACGATTTGAAGTAAAAATGTCAATTAAATCAGGGTCGCCGTCCACCACATAGGGATGGATATGATGCTTGTCCCACCCCAAATAATTATTGAGGGTTTCTTCCAGTTCATCATTTCTCACGTGTCCAGACTCATAAAAGTGTAAAAGGCCGTCGAAGCCAATGCCTGCCGTACCCATCAAAAAAGAATCGATCGGAATATCTGGTTGGATGGAACCCGATGTACCGACCCGTATAAAATTCAATTGTGTTTTGGCTTCCTTGATTTGCCTTGTTTGAAAATCGATATTGGCAAGGGCGTCCAGTTCATTGAAAGTAATGTCAATATTGTCCGTTCCAATGCCTGTGGAAATAGCCGTGATCCGTTTTCCTTTATAGCGACCAGTATGGGTTACAAATTCACGCTTACTTTTCTTTACCTCGATGGTATCAAAGTATTTGGAGACCTCTGCAACCCGATTTTGGTCACCGACGGTGATAATGGTGGTCGCAATTTCGTCAGGTAATAGATTAAGATGGTAGATACTTCCATCTGGGTTCAGAACGAGCTCTGAGTTGCCCAATGAACCCATAGACTATAATTTTAAGATACGATTGGTCTCTGTGTTGTACAGGAAGTTATACTTTAAAGAACCGCCCAAATACATATGATTGTCACGTATTTGGGAATAATAGTTGGTTTCTTCATTCAATACTTCCATACCCTTTTTTGTCAATTTGACAGGGTCAAAAGACCTGAAGAGGGGTTTCAAGGTGGTTACAATCCTTTCATATTGTGTGTCGCCAAAACCATAGAATCCTTGGTTGGTCACCAATTCCTTCATAAGTTCCTCCTTGGATTTAGGTTTCATTGTGGCTGCTACTTCCAGTACATGGTTCTCCAGTTCATTCAGTCCATTTTTAATGGTCGGGAAACGTCTCAAATGTGTTTTAAGAGCATCGGATAGGTATTGAAACTGGAAATCGTTGTTGGCAATTTGGTTTTCAAGCCGAATGGGATTGTCGCTACAATACAACTGCCAAATGTAATCGGCGTACTCAATGTCGTCTTGGGATAGAACGGTCCTTTTTTCGTAGAGCGATAGTAGTTTCTCATCACTCAATTCGTTAAGACCGTATAGTTTTTCTGTTTCGTCCTCATTGCCACTGCATACCAAAGATATCTCTGCATGTCTTCTATGGGTTTTGAGCCAACTTAGGACGGCAAGCATGTTTATTTGGCAAAAAAGATCGTATTCAAACCATAGAACAATATGGTCTTGTTGCTTATGGTTACATAGAGAGCGATATTCCTTGAGAGTCTTTTCTACAAACCACGACTTGGAGATTTTGTAGTTTTTGTTCAGGAATTCAAAGCGTGTCTTCCAAAATGATTCGCTTCCCACAGAGCAAAGTGTCTTGCCTTCGCAAAGCATTTCCCGCCATGTAATAATGTCTCCTTTTAGCTGTAAAGACTGTAGTCTAGACGTAAAACCGTCCCCGTTGGTAATGTGCAACAGTGATTTCATTTTCAGCTTTGTTTTCGTTGGTTAGGAATTTTAAAAGTAAGATTTAAACGACGAACTCAAAAATTTTTTCACAAAACATTGATTGTCAATCTGTAAAATTTAACATCGTATATGCTGTTAACAGTCTCACCCTGTCAAAGGAATTAGCCGCCCACCCGTTTTACGGAAAATCCGTGCTCCTTTAGGAACTCCATGATCTTGTCCCTATAATCACCTTGGATGATGATGGTGTCTTTTTTAAAACTCCCGCCAACCCCTAAGTGGGTCTTTAAATCCTTTGCCAATTTCTTAAAATCACTGTCGGCTCCGTTGTACCCTTCCAAAATGGTGATAGGCTTTCCCTTTCTTTTTTCATATTTACAGATAATGGGGTCGTCCTGCAGCCAATAGGATGGTTTGTCAATCTCTTTTTGCGGTTCCTCTTCGGGCACGTGGTCCGGAAACAAGTTTTTGAGTTGATCGTGTAGGTCCATGGTTACTTTTTCACCAATCCAAGTTCGATCAAACGTTCGTGCAAGTATTCGCCCGCCGTAGTGTCCTCAAAACCTTTCGGATGGTCTTCGTCAATACAGTTTTCCAGACAGTTCAAAGGCATGTCGCTAACTGGGTGCATGAAGAAAGGAATGGAATACCTGGAGGTTCCCCAAAGTTCCCTTGGTGGGTTGACCACTTGGTGTATGGTCGATTTCAATTTGTTGTTGGACAGGCGGGAAAGCATATCCCCAACGTTGATCATCAACTGGTCAGGTTTGGCAATGGCATCAACCCATTCACCTTCATGGTTTTGGACCTGAAGTCCCTTCCCGTGAGCACCCATCAACAAAGTAATTAGGTTGATGTCCCCATGGGCGGCCGCCCTGACGGCATTTTTGGGCTCTGAAGTGATGGGCGGGTAATGGATGGGCCGTAAAATGGAATTACCGTTTTTAATGTAATCGTCAAAATAAGTTTCCTCCAATCCTAAGTGCAAGGCCAATGCCCTCAACACATATTGGGCGGTTTTTTCCAGCATTTTATAAGTTTCCTTGCCCACTTCATTGAACTTGGGCAATTCTTCCACGGTTACATTGGCTGGATATTCCGCTTCAAGTTTTGGATTGTTCTCCACGTATTGCCCAAAGTGCCAAAATTCCTTCAGGTCACCTTCTTTTTTACCTTTTGCATGTTCTTTTCCAAAGGAAGTATAGCCTCGTTGGCCTCCAATCCCCTCAATTTCATATTTTTCCTTTACTTCTTCCGGCAACTGGAAGAATTTCTTGATTTCGGCATACAGGTTGCCCACCAATTCATCCGATAGAAAATGCCCGCTCAGGGCTAC